>JAYSTG010000361.1:0-10693 GCA_043719965.1 Saprospiraceae bacterium
GATCAAGGATATGATCAGACACTCAAAGCATATGATGAATCTTGTAAAAAATTAGGCCTAGACTATGTCGATTTATATTTAATTCATTGGCCTATTCAACAAACTAGGAAAGATACCTGGAAGGCCCTCGAAAAACTTTATGCAGATGAGAGGGTCCGAGCTATCGGGGTGTGCAATTATTTACCTCCATTTTTAGAAGAGCTGGATCATATACTTGATGTCATGCCTGCTGTCAATCAGTGTGAGTTTTCCCCTTACCTATATGATACAGCATTATTAAATGCATGTGAAGCCAGAGGAATTGTGCTCCAGGCTTGGTCACCTTTAATTCGTGGAAAACGATTTAATGATCCCAAACTTATTCTGATGGCAAATAAATACCATAAGACACCAGCACAAATCTTGATTCGTTGGGCTTTAGATCATGGTTTATCCACCATCCCAAAATCTTCTTCACTATTACGACTTCGGGAAAATTTTGATGTGTTTGATTTTAGTATTTCAAAGGAAGATCTGGAGACCATAGATGGATTTAATGAAAATTATAGAATGTCCGGCGAAAACCCTATGAACTATTTTTAATAACATTAATACCAGCTGGAACATATAGACCATGCAAAATTATAATGAAGGTGAAATAAACAATAAAGTAGTGGTCATCACAGGTGGGGCGAGAGGGATAGGACTGGCTATAGCTATGAAATTCCATGAAAATAAGTATCGTATTGCATTGATAGATCGGGATGAAAAAGAATTGAATACAACGAATCAAAACCTACACCACCTGGATCATATTCAAACGTATGTCTGCGATGTATCCGTTCCGGACCAGGTTAAAACTACCTTTGAAAACATCATAAAGCATTTTGATCGCGTCGATGCATTGATCAATAATGCGGGCATCGCCATATTTATAAAAGCCGATGAAATTACTTTCGAAGAATGGTACGATGTCATGGCAACGAATTTAGATGGACCTTTTCTTTGCACCCAATTCTGTATGCCTTCCCTACTAAAAACACAAAGTTGCGTCGTCAATATCGCAAGTATCTCAGGAGTACGAGCCAGTACACTGAGGATGGCCTATGGAACTAGTAAAGCCGCCTTAATGCACCTCACTAAACAACAAGCAGTAGAATATGGGAATCAAGGAATACGGGTGAATGCCGTAGCTCCAGGACCAGTAGAAACAGAAATGGCTAAATTAGTTCATAGTGCGGATATTAGCACTTCCTACGCAGATGCAATACCACTTGAACGATATGGCTCAGTCGAAGAAATAGCTAATGTTGTATATTTTTTGTGCAGCCATGAAGCAAGTTATGTCAATGGACAGATCATTTGTGTAGATGGTGGATTTGATGCTGCAGGGGTAGGGTTGCCTAGCTTACGTACATAGAATTTATTTATTTCTATTCCTAAAAATTTTAAGGTCTTATAATTAAAATTGCCACGAGGAAGATGATTTTTAATCTGAAACGATGTAATGGCTTTTAGTAGCTCTTCATCGGTGCAAGTTGAAAGAAAGCCCAAATGTATCAATGATGCACATCTGTTTACTTTCAGCCTTTCATAATCTTCTCGACAAAGAATCCTATAGGACATTGATCCATCCGCTGATTTTATTTTTAATTCTTTTACATTCCGTTATTTCTTATCTTCTAAGGCAGCATGAGCAGCAGCTAATCGGGCCATATGGACTCTAAATGGAGAGCAACTCACATAGTCCATACCTATAGGATGACAAAATTTTACACTCTCCGGATCACCTCCATGTTCACCACATATTCCTACTTTTAATTTTGGTTTGGTTTTTCTACCCATTTATTTACAGCAATGCAGTTTTTTATAGAATCGATTAAAGACTTAAATAAAGCAAAACGAGTAGAATAAGTTATTGATCATGCAACACCTTAGATATTTTAGCTTTCAGCTCATCCATCATCGAAGCCAGATTCACTATTGCTTTTTTGGTTTGCTTCGTCGGTGCTACATCAGCAGATTGTAGTACTGCCATTAGATATAAATATTTAGTTTGCATCCCTGTAAGCGTTTCATTTCCATCATGCGCTACAGTAATACTGCTATAAAGCATGTCAGGTATATTTGGACTCCCATCACCAATTATAGATTCTAGTGTGGTTTTTTTAGGTCCGGTAGGTAACGCATTCAAGGTGAGCCTTATACTTTTTTTCAGTATTTCCAATTCATTAAAACCGTTATAACATTGTAAGGAAAGCTCTGATTGTTCAATAAGCTCAGCAGGGCTAATAGTAACTCTGGGGTCCAATTGAACCCATATTTTTTGCTCTAACACTTCTTTGTCTGTCTTTAATCGAATCGTGTATTGACCTGGATGTACAAAGGGTCCAAAGGGACTTGATGGCGTTTTTTGATATACGGCAGCTATAGTCAACTCTTTGGGTACACCGGACGGGGGCTCGTGATGAAGGTCCCATATCCATCGATGATGTCCTACTTGAGTGGATAATGTTTTTGAAGGTTTAATCCAATAATTGGGGTAGGGTAGAACATTTCCTAATTTTTCTAAAAGTTGATCACTAGAATATTGTCTGACCACATTACCATTAGCATCCAAGATTTCAATCGTCAGCAAGGAAACTGGTGATGTCAAATGATAATCAATGAGAGCGCCATCTGGTGGATTTTGTCCTGCAGGCTCTTCGGGAGGTAGAGGAGTGTCATGGAACATATTATCTCTTACGCGATATGCCATTGGCGGTGAAAACAAAAAAGTTTTATTTGCAGACATGGCTCGGGCTATTTGTCGTAAAGGCGTTATATTGTCCATGATCCATATCGATCGACCATGTGTGCCTATCACCAGATCATTATCCTTGATGACGAGATCACGTATGGAAGTAGCTGGCATATTATTACGGAGCGATTGCCAGTGCATACCATCGTCTACTGAAAAATATACCTCACGTTCAGTACCTGCGAATAATAAGCCAGGTTGTTTCGGATCTTCTCGGATGACATTCACTGGTCCATTAGTCCACATACCATTTACTATTTCTGTCCAATTTATTCCTCCATCGTGTGTCTTGTAAATATGGGGTCTTAAATCATCTTTCCGAAAAGAATTGACTGACATATACACTGTTGAACGATCAAAATGACCTGCATCCAATTGGGATACTTTATCCCAAGCATTTAAAGATACCGGACTGACATTTTTCCAAAGGATCCCACCGTCTTCTGTCCTATGAATAAGCCCATCATCCGTGCCTGCCCAGATCGTACCTATATGCAATGGACTTGCTGAGACAGAATATATCACTCCCCGTCTGTTCATATTGATTAAGTCAGGTGTTGTAAAATCGCCTATACTTTCCGGGACATTAGGCTTTTCTCGTGTCAGATCAGGACTGATGATATCCCAGCTATCGCCACCATTAGTAGTCTTCCAAAGCACACTCGTGGCAAAAAGCAAGGTGTGGGGATCGGCAGGATGAAATAATAATGGCATGGTACGTAACATTCTATACTTTCCAGATCGCATTGCTTCAGGTGCTATACTTTTACTCTGACCTGTTCGTTTATCAAATCGTACCAATTTCCCTCCGTAGATAAAATCTGAATTTAATGGATCGGACGCCACATAGGCATATTCATCCGATCCAACGCCCATCCAGTCTCGAAAAGAAATCTGGCCACCAGGCCCTCTACTCATAACACCAATCGCACCACTTTCTTGTTGGCCTCCATAGACCCAGTAAGGGAATTGATTATCTGTACTGACATGATATAGTTGTGCTGTAGGTTGATTGTACCAGGAGGACCAAGTCTTGCCGGCATTGACCGTAATGGTAGCGCCTTGATCAGCGGCAAATATCATGATGTCCGGGTGCAAAGGATTGATCCAGATACGATGATAATCATCTCCTCCAGGAGCCCCTTTTAATGAAAACCAGGTCTTACCTCCATCATTAGATTGATACGAAGCCGTGTTACCAACATATACTTTATTGGGATCTTTGGGATGCACTTTAATTTCACCGAAGTCACTTCCGCGACTCCATAATCGCGCTTCGGACGATACCAATAGCCAATTTTCACCACCATCTTTACTTTGATATATTCCCCCATTCGTGCTAGCATCTACTGTTGCATAAATTATTTTTGGATTACTAGGTGCGATCCCAAAACCGATACGGCCTAGCTTCTCTTGTACACCAGGCAATCCTTTGGTCAATAGTTTCCAAGTGTTACCTCCATCAATAGATTTATACAATCCACTTTTAGTACCCAGAAATGCCCCATTTTCCCAAGGTCCCTCCCGGTGCTCCCATAGATCTGCATAAAGGATTTTAGGATTGGTAGGATCAAATTCCACCTGTATAGCGCCAGTATTTTTATCAAGATAAAGTACTTTTTTCCAGGACTTACCTCCATCTAATGTTCGAAACACTCCCCGTTCTTCATTTGCTCCATAGGGATGACCGAGTCCAGCTACGAATACAATATTTGGGTATGTAGGATGCACTATGATGCGCCCCACCTGTTGAATATCATTCAAGCCAATATGATTCCATGTTGCCCCACCATCTAAAGACTTAAATATTCCATCTCCTACACTTAAATCAGGGCGATGGAGGCCTTCACCAGTCCCAATATAAATAATATTGGGGTTGGATGGTGACACGGCTATATCGCCTATCGATCCAGTAGATTCTTTATCCATGATAGGATTCCACGTGCGACCATAATCATCCGTTTTCCAAACACCACCATTATTTACTCCGATAAAAAAGACATTCGGCTGTGAAGGAATACCCATTGCTCCCACGGTGCGTCCGGCTCTAAATGGGCCTATCATCCGATATTCTAACTCTTGATAAGCTGATTTTGGAATAAATTGGGCTGCAATTGGTGATGTAAATAAGCACAGCATAAAAAAATGTGGAGTAAGTCTGATCATGATCATTAGATTTGATCATAAAACTAATTCAACTTCTCTACTTTGTCACAGTCAAATCACCTTTGTGAATGATTTTTATTCCTTTGTCATCAATAGCATCGACTAGGTAGACATATACACCGGAAAGGATCTGTTTATTCATATCCATTCCGTCCCAACACGGATTATTACCATTACTGTGCCACACCAAAGTTCCCCAACGATTAAATATCTGTATGCTATTGATTTGATAACAATCACTTGAAAGGCACCATTCATCGTTGGTATTGTCATGGTTAGGCGTAAAGATATTAGGAATAAATAGTTTGCAAATCGGCTTTACTATTACCTGGACACAGGCGGTGTCTGTGCATCCAATTTCATTCCCTGTCACGCAGTATGCGATATCTTGCGATGGGTTGGCCATAGGTTGATCACAGCTGGTACAACTCAGCCCGCTACTCGGAAACCAGGAATATGTTTTTGCTCCAGATGCTTTGAGTTGAATACTATTGCCTTTGGTCAAAGAAGTCGGTCCTGATATCATGACACTTGGAAGCGGTTTTATCCGAATAAAGATTTGAGCCGTATCCATACAAGATCCCTCGGCGCGAATGACTTTGAATGAAGTAGATTGTTTTGGCGATAATGTGATACTTGGAGTGTTTTGACCATTGTCCCAAAAAAAATTGCCTCCACCACTAGCGTTTAAAGTGGTGAATTCATTTTGGCAAATAGAGTCTTTACCACTTATAATCGTTTTTGAAATGGAATCAATTACGATATTCATAGAATCTGAATTCTTACAACCATTGAGATCAGCAATGGAAATATGATATCGACCTGAAGATATTTGCCTAAGGTTATTAATAGTTGGATTTTGAAGAGTGCTTGAAAAGTTATTTGGCCCTTTCCAAAGATAACTACTAGCTGGAGAGGAATTTAATTGTAAAGTTCCTTTGATACATTGTGGGCTATTGCTTGAAGCCAAGATTACAGGCCTAGGTCTTACTAACAAGTTAGTGTATAAGGTATCAATGCAGCCCAGGCTGTCTGAAGTGACTAATTGATATCGCCCTGCTTGATTGATAGAATTAATTGCCAATATAGGATTTTGGACGGTGCTAGTAAATCCGGCAGATCCAGACCAAAAATAATTGCCTTTACCTTGAGCAGAGATTTGTACGATATCACCTACACAGGCAGGGTTTAAAGTGGCAATATTAGAATTAGATGGAGGACAAACGCTTACACATCCAGAACCCCCGCTTAAAAATATGGTATCACAACCAGCAGGATGAACAAATTTTACATTATAAATTTGATTGTTGGGTAATGCTATACTTTCAACTCGATTTCCTAATACAAGAAACTGTGGACTACCTACCAGGGATACATCGGATACATTCGTAGTGAATGATATCGTATAAGTAGAATTATTTTGATTGCAACTGATATCCAAGGGTGTGTAACTCAATGTTTTTTCAGTTTTATATAAAGTATTTCCCTTTAATACTCCTTTACAATCCAGACTTTTAATACTATCTATCCGTACTGAATCATTCCATTGAGTGCCGAACAATTGTAAGATAATCAGGGAATCAAGAGATGTAACTATTTGCGACTTTTTACCATCTAAAGTCATATATAGATTGTATGGAGGAACACCTATAGGTTTTATGGTATCGAATATAGGATCATTGGTACACACTGTCCTACCAAGTATACTAGCTTCCGGCTCTACGCAAGGTGCAAATGAAACCAGCAAACCATCATTAAATCCTCCTCCATAAAACGGTTGATATGCTCCAGGAGACGCGATATTGGCTTGAGACGCTGTAAAACCTGCAATGATCACTTTATATTGATGATCGACTGTTACAGCGAGACTGCCATCGATGTTGCGATCACCATAATAAGTGCCCCATACTCTTTGACCTGAGGATGTAAACTTTTCTACAAATACATCATTTTCTGCACTGCGATTGATCTGGTATGCATTATTGGTAGAAATCCCATCATCGGAATCGGTATATCCTGTGAGATAAACAAAATCCTTAAGGTCTACTGCAAGACCGTATCCACCTTCATTGTTACGACCTCCAAGGTAGGTACCCCACATTCGATTACCGCTTGCATCAAATTTATTGAGATAGGCGTCAAAATTCCCACCTATTATGCTTTGGTGTGTACCGATGGTTGATAAGCCATTGGAACTATTGCCAGGGCCACCTATGTAGATATTATTTTGATGATCTATTACCATGGCATCACCATATTCTTCACTCGGACCACCCAAATAAGTACACCAAATCAATGTGCCTGTAGAAGAATATTTTGCGAGAAATGCATCAGATGTACCACCCGCATATAAGGTTTGAAATGCATTTGGAGTGCCAAAATTATTTTGAGAAGAAGTCCATCCAGACATCACTATAAAGTTTTGTGCGTCGACTGAAACCTGCAAGCCGAGATCAAATCCTATATCCCCCAAATAGGTCCCCCAGATTCTCGCACCGTTATTATCAAATTTATTCATAAACGCATCGGATTTGTCTCTGTACGCGTCTTGTTGGCTATTTGGAGTGGCAATTTGATTATTTGAGAGTGTCCATCCACAGATAATAATATTATCATTATTATCTATAGTCACTGCATTGACAGCATCTTCATCATTACCTCCTATATAGGTACTCCATATCAATGAGCCTTGTTCCGAAAACTTAGCTAGAAAACCATCCTCTGGGTTTCCACCAAAATCGAATTGATGCGCCCCTGGAGTTGCTATATTTGAAGTCGATTTTGTATTGCCTGCTACAAAAATATTTCCTTTAGAATCTAAAGCTATACTTTGACCGGTCTCATCATTAGTTCCCCCAAAATAAGTGGCCCATAATCTTCTACCTTTGGAATCAAACTTAGTGATCAGTACATCTGAGCCCCCAAATGGATTTAGTTGATGTGTACCATCAGTAGCTATTCCATTGGATTCGCTAGTACCAATCGAATAGATATTACCTAGTCTATCAACAACCAGATCTCTGAAATAATCACTCCTATTGGCTCCTACATAAGTACTCCATTCCCTTGCAGGTATACTTTGAGAAAATAATCTACAAGTGGATCCAATTAGATTTAAAGTAAAGATTATTTTTATTAGGGTCCGCGCTTGAAACATAAAGGGTACAAAGATATTGATCTAGGTACACATCTGTCAAGACATTGTTTTATGCATTGTAAAACATTGTGAAATGGAATTTAGAATCCTATAATTTTTTGGATAAAAAATAATTTATATTGGAGTGTGTGAAAGCGGCACTTCAATAAGTGCTTTAAGAAGTGAGCAATGAAGCCGATTGTCTTCTATCTTTTATTAACTAATAGTTTATCAATCTTAGCTCCATCCATATCGATTACTTCCATATCAAATTCTTTCCAATGTATTCGCTCGCCAGCTCTGGGTATATGTCTTAATTCATGCAGGATCAAACCACCAAGAGTGTTAAATTCAAAATCAGGTGACAAATCGTCCATACCAAAATAGTGTAAGAAATCTGCAAATGGATAATGACCATCGATGAGCCAACTTCCATCTTCCCTTTCTTGGAATAAAAATTCATTTTCATAAAAATCGTCCGCACCGCCAACGAGGGCTTCCAATAAGTCATTCATAGTGACCATACCTTGCACTTGTCCATATTCATCGGTCACTATACCAAAGTGGATCCTGGTGTCCTTAAATTGTTGTAAAGCTTTATAAGCACTTGTATTTTCAATGAGATACTTAGGTTCTTTGACATAATCGATAAGTTGGAAATGATCATCATCGATATGAGTGAATAGATCCTTGAGGAATACAACACCTTTGACGCTATCTTTATCTCCATTCATCACAGGATATACAGAATGAAGCTCTTCGCTGACTTGTTTGCGTACAGCATCTGCGGTATCATTTGTATCTAGGAAGACGATTTCATTCCGATGCGTCATGAGCGATGATATTTTACGATCGCCTAAGTGAAATACACGCTCCACAATATCCTGTTCTATTTCTTGGACTTCACCACCCTCTGTACCTTCTTGTATGATTTGTTTGATTTCTTCTTCTGTCACCTTGCTATCCGGTGCAGATTTTAATCTGAAGAATTTAATAAATAGATCGCCAGTATGGGTCAATAACCAGACAAAAGGTGAAGTGACCGAAGTTAGCGTTTTCATCGGTCTGGCCATGATTTTGGATATTCGCTCTGGATAGATAAGGCCTATTCTTTTCGGTATGAGCTCTCCAAAAACTAGGGAGAAAAAAGTAATAACAATGACGACTATAGCTACTGCAATGTAATCGGCATAATCGGCAATAGCAGAAAATTTTTCCAATTTAATCTGCAGAGGATTGGTAATATTTTCTCCACTGTATATACCCATGAGTATACCGATCAAGGTGATGCCGATCTGTACGGTAGATAAAAATCGATTGGGAGAATTAGCGGTTTCGAGGGCAATTTTCGCATTGACCTCACCTCGTTTAGCAGCAGACTCTAATCTGCTCTTGCGAGATGACACGAGAGCGATTTCCGCCATCGAGAATAAACCATTTAATAGTATCAAAAGAAAAATAAACAGAATCTCCATGCTTTACATAATCGTGGCTTTGGGACAACCTAGATGGCACAATTTCAATGCAATAATACGACATTCTTTGCTTTTTGCTTAGAAGTGCCTAACAATTCTAGACCTATCTCTACGATATCTCCCTGATGCACAAAACGTTGTGGGTTTCTGCCTAAGCCTACTCCGTAGGGGGTTCCAGTACTGATTACATCCCCGGGCAACAAGGTCATGAACTGACTGATATAATGCACGAGATATCGAACGCCATAGACCATATCAGAGGTAGACGAGTCTTGAACTTTTTCGCCGTTGAGTTTAGTCCAAAGGTTTAAATTTTGTGGGTCTGGCATTTCATCTTTTGTCAGTATAAACGGACCTAATGGTGCAAAATGATCACAGCTTTTACCCTTAACCCATTGCCCACCTCGCTCTAGTTGGTACTCACGTTCGCTATAATCATTGTGTAAACAATACCCAAAGATATAGTCATCTGCTTCTGCTAAGGGTACATAAGAAGCTTTTTTTGCTATGATAAAGGCTAATTCAACTTCATAATCGGTTTTGACTGAGCCTGGTGGTATCAATATGTCATCGTTGGGTCCGCAAATAGAACTAGTCGACTTAAAAAAGATAACAGGTTCTTTTGGGACTTCTGCACCAGTCTCTTTGGCATGCATTGCATAATTAAGTCCGATGCAAATGATTTTGGAAGGTCTGGCTAGCGGAGCGCCTAATCGAGTCGTAGGATCTACTTCTATATAATTTTCGGTGTTGTTTACGTAAGCCCTTAATTCTTCTACCTGTCCGGATGAAAAGAAAGACTCATCATAGTCTGGAATGACATCACTGACATCTATGTACCTTCCATCATTCAATATTAATCCTGGTTTTTCAAGTTCTAATGGGCCAAAGCGAATAAGTTTCATAGGAGAGAGAGTTATTGAGTTATGAGTTATTGAGTTATGAGTTATGAGTTATGAGTTATGAGTTATGAGTTATGAGTTATGAGTTGTTGAGTTATGAGTTGTTGAGTTGTTGAGTTATGAGTTATTGAGTTATGAGTTATTGAGTTATGAGTTGTTGAGTTATGAGTTGTTGAGTTGTTGAGTTATGAGTTATTGAGTTATTGAGTTATGAGTTGTTGAGTTATGAGTTGTT
>JAYSTG010000362.1:0-10663 GCA_043719965.1 Saprospiraceae bacterium
CCTTCAGGTAAGGAGTCCGACATTTGCTGTGCGTACTTAGTAGCTTGGTTTTCTACCTTTCGGGTAGGTAACATAAACAAATATTGCATGATACAAACCACTGCCAGAAGTACAAAGAAAAACTTTACTAAACCTTTACCTAACATATTAAATTATTTGGATATATATTGTTGAAAAGCGGCACAAATATATAACTTTTTCATTCATATTAAGCCCTATTTTAGGATCCATGAAGGTATTATGAGACTAGCTTTAAGAAATTGATTAGAATAATTTGTTAATCTGGGGTAGGGTGTCCTTTTTTTCTCCATAGAAGACAATAAATTCTAGAAAATAATATTTTAAATACTGACCAAATTTTTGTCTATAATTGCACAAATTTTTAATAACTAATTAAAACACTTATTTATGGGATTATTTTCATTTCTAAAAGGCGCTGGAGAAAAACTATTTGGCACCAAACCAGCTGCTGTACCAGCCTCTGTGCCTGCTGTAGACGCTGCTGCGATTGAGCGAGAGCGTAGAATATCTGCAATGCAGAGTTACCTCACTGGCCTAGGACTGGCAATTCAAAATATGGACCTGGATATCGATGGCGATAAAGTCACAGTATATGGTCAGGCTGAGACTCAGGCAGATAAAGAAAAACTTATACTTGCTCTGGGCAATGTAGAAGGTATTGCATCCGTAGATGATCGCGTATCCGTCTTGGTTCAAGAACCTGAGGCCGACCTGTACGAGGTGAAGTCAGGTGATTCACTTTCCAAAATTTCAAAACATTTCTATGGCGACCCTATGCGTTATAATGAAATATTTGAAGCCAATAAACCTATGTTGAAGCATCCTGATAAAATCTATCCGGGCCAGATGCTTCGGATCCCAAAATAAGACCAATCCGATTCAATACATCTATAAGGCTCCTTGCAATAAGGGGCCTTTTTATTTTTTACTCGCTTTATATTTTGACCAAAGTTCCTGGAAAAAACCTTCCCTAATCCAATCCTTGTATTTCGCTGAGTTCTAACTCTAAGGCATGCGTAGATTGAATGATCTCGACTAAAGAAAAACAAATGAAATAGAAAGGGAAATCAAACGCAGCAACCAATATAGATACAATACATTGTACTTACACAGATCAAAAAACTAAATACCCCTAATCCCTGTATCAAACGGACATAATACAAGCGTCTTTTTAAGCCCATAATTTGTAGTAAAATGATTTTTTCGTTCTTACCTCCTTGATACTCTTCATGCAATTTTCAGATTAGATTTGCTAATGCCAAAAATCGATTCGTGTAAGCCAACAGTAACAGGCTGATCGCAGGAAATAATACTACCTGGGTATTAAAAGTAATTTCCATGAGGACCTATCAATTTAGAAGATAAAAAACATTGTTTTACTCTTCTTCCTCTGAGATAATCGGCTTTAGCATAGGAAGCTTTACCCATTTTGCTTCTTCTGCATTCACCGACATAAAACCTAGAAAACCTCCTGAAGCTTTGGCAATTTCTTGTGCGAATCTCACAAAACCCTTGTATAGCTGTGCTCCGATTATCGGGTTGACTTTAAATAAAACAGGATTTAAAGATTGTAATCGATCGGATATGATCTTATTTCGTATGGAAGCTTCCCTAGGCAATTCATTGATACATAAATCAAGGGTCGACTTGAACCTAGTTTCAACACTTTGATAAAAGGGTTGAAGGTATTCTGGAGTATTATAGGTCCTGATGTGTGTAATTTTTTGTGCCAATTGAAGCTCTTCTGCATCCAATTTATTATCAGCCCCGCCGATTAAAATGGCTATCAATGGTAATGCATCCTTTAATTGTTCGAGCTCTGATTCGCTCAAAATATTTAATTCATTTATCATAGTATCGATTAGGCTTTGAAGTTAAAAGATTGGTTTGAAGTTGAAACATTAGAAATCAACAGAAGGTTTCTGATATAAAAAAATTAATTGGCTGAGGTCTCCAATAATGACATATGTTCAAAATCTCTAAAATCTACGGAACTCACCTTACTGACGCCTAACTCTTCCATAAAAACGCCATAAATGACATCGACAGAGGCCATAGTCTGTTTATTATGCGTCACTACAATAAATTGAGACTCAGAGGAGAAATCTCGAATAATATTATTGAACTTCTCGATATTATTGTCGTCCAACGGAGCATCTACTTCATCGAATATACAGAATGGGGCTGGTTTTAACAAATACAAAGCAAATAACAATGCCGTAGCTGTTAGTGTCTTCTCCCCACCGGACAGTTGACTCAGTGACTTAGGGAGCTTGCCTTTAGGTTTGGCGATGATATCTATATCCGATTCCAGAGGTTGGTCCGGATTAAGCAAGATAAGGTCACAACTATCCTCTTCGGTAAATAAGCTTCTGAAAACTCGAATAAAATGCTCGCGTACCGTAGTAAATGCCTCAAGAAACTTCGATGTTGCACTTAAATCGATTTCCTGAATAGTGCTTAGCAATGATTCTTTGGCATTGATGATATCCTGGCGCTGATTGAATATATTATCATATCGCTCTTTCATCTCACGATAAGCTTCCACAGCCATGGGGTTGATCTCGCCATAATTTTCGATTCGATCTCTTAGTCGACGCACTTTTTCTTTGAGCATGTCATATCGAGATACGGTTGGATTTTCTGTCATCTCAGATTCGGTATCTTCTTCGAGTGGTTGGTGTGGAGGAAGCTCTTCGATATGAAATTCAATTTTGAGTCGTTCTTTTACTGTTTCCATACGGAATTCAAGGTCTTTCAACTGATCCTTATACCCATTAATCAAGGTATTCAGATTGGAGGCTTCCCGCTGATATTCACGGATACTTTGCTCTTGCTGATGGATGAGATTACGTTTATGGAAATATTCTTGTTCGAATGTATTTAGTCCAGCCTCTTTAGTTTGTTTTTCTTCATACATTAGGGACAATTGCTGATTCAAGGTCTTGAGTTCTTCAGCAATTTTCAATTGAAGAATGTCTTCTTCATTTTGAGTTTCGAGAATTTTATCAATTTGATGTTCCGCTTCAGAGCGTCTACCAGTCTGGAAATCGATATCCTGAACAAGGTTTTCAATTTTGCTTTGATGACGAATACTCTCAATCTGTTTTTGATTGAAGCCTTCGTGAGCCTGAGATAAAGTCTGAGCTACAATCTGATAATTCGTATCAATGGAGCTGATTTTGGACATCATCGCATTGAGGTCATTTCTTCGTCCCTGGATGTGCACATTGATTTCGCCATTCTGGGACCAGAGGTCGTCTTTGGCAAGCTGTAATTCCTGAGCTGATAATTGAGCGTTGGATTTTAATTCGCTTAGGTTTTCAAACCTGGTAAGCAACTGAATCTCTTCTTTTTGCTTACTCTCCAACTGTTGCCGTTGCGATTCGATTGCTTTTAAATATTGAGGGTGATCGAGTGACCTGAAGTCATGCTCTATCGATCCAAGATCTTGTAATAAGGTATTGAGCTCTTGTTCTAATCCATTGATTTCTTCTTCCAGGATTTCTAGGTTTTTTCTTCGGCCTAGTTTTTTTCCTTCGAATAATCCTACACTTCCACCGGATAAGGCAAATTGTTTTTTAACAAAACTTCCATTAGAAGATAATACTGTAATATTATTTTCATCATATTCTTTAAATCGATTTCGATCTAAAGCATTAGGATCGATAAATACATTGAGGAATAAGCGATTGAATAAATTGGAATAGGTCTGATCAAATCGGAGCACATCCAATGCAGGTATCAACCCTTCAATGCGTGCTGACCAATGGACGGAGGGAGGTGTAATCGCTTCTAAAATAAAAAAATTGGCTTTACCTTTTTGCGCTTCACTCAACATATTGATGGCATAGCCGGCTTCCTCATAGGTATCGACGATATAATGGCTAAGGTAGGGCTCCAGGTATTGCTCTATCGTAGCTCTGTATTCTTCCGGGGCATAGATCAAATCTGCAAGTAAGGGTAGATCCTCTTTCCAGTTTTTGTGAAGAAATCGAATAGAATCTGGATAACCCTCCAGGCTCTCCACCATGCTTTTAAGCAATTGATGTTCGTTTTGTTTAGCATCCAGCTTGCGTTCGATGGTGGCCTTTTGTATCCTTAAACTTTCTATTTTTTTGTGTAAAACAGCAATTTGCTCCGCTCGATACTGTTCTTTGGACTCATCATCCTTCAATTGTTCTAGAACAGATTTTATTGCGTCCCTAAGATTACTTAAGTCTATGGAAATAGACTCCAACGATCGATCCCGAATTAGGCTTTCATCATCCAGGCGAGCCATACTTTGTTCGATATACTCATATTTATTCTGATGGATGGCCAGGAGTTTTTCTTTTTCAAACAAATCTTTTTCGATCTCCTGTTGTTCTTTTTGCAATACATCGAATGAAGACTTTACTTCTCCATGGTGGCTTTCGATTTGGCTACGATCAGCTTCCATATGCACTAAAGACTGCAGTAATAGGTCGGCAGAGATTTTTAACTGATCTAATAATTCAGATTTGGAGGAGATATCTTGATCCAAGCCTGATAATCTATTGACCCACTCTAGTTTTTGTTGGACCAACTTTACTCTATTATTAGCTAAAAATTCCAGTTTTTGATCCGAAATTCGTTTGGTATTTTCCAGTTCTTGCAACTGATGAATCAATGCATTTAATTCTTTTTGAAAAGAGCTCAGTGAATACTCTTCATCCAAAATTGCTTTTTTACTAGCTTCCAGATCCGACTCCAAAGTAAGGTGTTTGACTTCCACTTCTCTCAATCGATCCAATTCGATCTCCAGATTTTTCTGAAGACTAATATTCTTGTTGTAGATTTCTTGAGTCTCCAAATAGGCTAATTCTAAGGAGAGCTTTTTATATTGTTGTTTGAGGTCAATGTATTTTTCAGCTCGGCTGGCTTGTTTTTCAAGAGCTTTAAGATTAGCTTCTATCTCAAATAAAATATCATCGACGCGAGAAAGATCTTCTTCTGTAGCTTTGAGCTTGAGCATCGTTTCATGCTTACGTTGCTTATATTTGGTGACTCCAGCGACTTGCTCAAACATTTTACGCCTACTGTGATCCTTGTCCAGTAGTATTTCATCTACCATACCCAGCGCGATGATGGCGTAAGAGTTTGATCCGATACCCGTATCCATAAATAAGGAATGAATATCTCTTAGTCTACATGCAGTACCATTGATGCGATATTCGCTCTCACCGCTTCTATATAATAATCTGCTGATGCAGACTTGATTGTATTCAGTGCCTAATATATTTTTCGTATTATCAAAAGTCAATGAAACAGAAGCTAATCCACCAGGTTTGCGCTTTTTGGAGCCATTAAATATGACATCAGTCATACGCTCAAGTCGCAGCTCAGTAGGCCTTTGTTCGCCCAATACCCATCGGATGGCATCTACCACATTTGATTTTCCCGATCCATTGGGACCTACTATTCCGGTGACATTTTCATTAAATCGGATAATGGTATTGTCGGCAAAACTTTTGAAGCCTTTGATCTCAATATTATTCAGCTGCATGGCGGCAAAAATAGATAATTAATTTATATAAAATAACCAAATATGATAATTAAAAAAAGATTATATTTAATTGTATATCAGTTATTTATGAATATTTTTTCGAGTTATTTGAATAGAATATAATCAAATTTGTTTTCTCATTTTGAATCCAGGTCTAAATTTTTTTTTAATAAAATAAAATGAAGAGATGGTTATAAATGTATTATAAATATAGAAAAATTATATACGAAAAAATGTACAATCGATTTTTTTGAAATTAGTAAAATTAACGGTGGATTAAAAGAATTAGTCAATTTTGCATGATGCGTATCATTTTTATGGGCACTCCTGCATTTGCTATTCCTTCACTTAAAGCCCTATTGGATTCATCCCATGAAGTGATTGCTGTAGTCACTGTTCCGGATGCGATGGGTGGTCGTGGCGGCAAACAATTGATTCAATCTGAGGTAAAGCTTTTTGCTGAAAGTCAAGGATTGAGAATCTTACAGCCTGAACGATTTCGCTCAGCCTCCTTTATTCAAACACTAAAAGATCTTAACGCAGATGTGTACATCGTGGTAGCCTTTCGTATGCTGCCTGAAAAAATCTGGAGCCTACCTCCTAAAGGCACGTATAATGTGCATGGTTCACTATTACCAAAATATAGAGGCGCTGCACCAATCCACTGGGCAGTCATACAAGGTGAAAAGATTACAGGGGTCACCGTATTCAAGCTTAAACATGAAATCGACTCAGGAGATATCGTCCTGCAATCTTCCATAACAATAGGGCCAGATGAAACTACCGGTGATGTCTATGAAAAACTAAAAGACGAAGGAGCAAGACTACTGGTAAAGAGTCTTGAGTTAATTGACAAAGATGAGATCCGATTCATGTCACAAGTAGAGGCCCTATCTTGCCCTGCTCCAAAATTATTTCATGATGACTGTGAAATCCAATTCGAATGGACCGTATCACAAATTCATAATTTCATAAGAGGGCTGCACCCTAAACCTTCTGCTTGGATCATATATGGAGGAATAAAATATTTCATTCATCGCAGTGCGCTTTCTACATTGGCTGTCCAATCTGAAAAAAAAAGTGGAGCCCTATTTATTTCAGGAGCTCATTTATTGTTAAAGACCGTAGATGGTCAATTGGAAGTGATCGAGATACAACCGGAAGGTAAACGAAAGATGACTGCTATTGACTTCGTTCATGGAGTCAAGACAAATCCTTTATTTCTTTAAGCCACTTTTTGAATCCATGATCTGATTCATTACCTCTTCGATTTGCTCGGCGGATATACTCTTCGAAAGAATTTTTTTGTTCTGATCGAGTATGAATATTTGCGGAGTAGATTTTAGATCATATAATATTTTATATCTCGAAGCATGGGTAGGGTCAGCAGCATGGATCCATCCTGGATTTATTTTTTGTTCTTGGAGATATTTCCAACATCCTGGTACCTTATCACCCAGTTGTGAGCAGACAGCCAAGATTTCCACCCCTTTAGTTTTGAATTTTTCATAAAACTTTAGGATAGCTGGAAGGGATGATTTACAATGACTACACTCAGGGTCCCAAATAAATAATATAGTATAAGGTGACTTGATACCGTGCAGACTGATTGGCTTCAAATCAGGGTACCGGGTCATCTTAATTTCTGGGGCATACTTACCAATCAATATGGGTCGAAGAGAAGATGCATTTTTTTGCATTTTATCCAATAGCTCTTGCTCGACCCAGGATGCAAATCCCTTACTATAGTATTCGTCTACGAGATGGACATAGATCGCATCAAAGCCAACGATTTTACTACCGGCATATTTGTTTAGAAAATGGATAAGGTAAAATTTGAAGGGTTCCTCCGCAGGCTTTAGTTTTTGAAATATATAATCCAAAGCCTTATTGATAGAATCAGGATGCTGATGTGTGAGCTTTTCTATAAAATACTCTACCCGCTCGTGGATAAGAGGAGTCCGTAATACTCTAGGGTCACCTAAATCAAGATTATCGAAGTAGTGCACTTTATAAAAGTGAAACCGTTGCATCTCTATGTCCTCCGGGGTCCCGACGAATTTCGGCATATCCATTTCGAGGGTCGACTTAATTAGAATCGCGGATATCGAAGTAGGATGGTTATCTATAATATTTTGTTGCTTAGCTTTTACTTCAGCATTGATAGCCTCCAATTGAGACTGTATTGTGGGCTTTTGTTCGGCTGGAGCGGTTTTTAATTGTTCAGTCAGTGCTTCTGCTTGTGGTCTTTTATCACCCAAATGACTAAGGTAATCGTAAAAGAGTTCATTGTCTTGGGAACCTTTAATCTTAAAAGTAGGCACGACATTTCCAGCTTCTACGGATACCATCAAGTTTTGTTCGCCTTCATTTATAAATAATTGAACAAAATCATTCTTAGGAGGCATGACCAAAAGATAGATCCCGGGCTCCAATGCCTTGTCGCCTTTAAAATGAAACATTCCATTTTTACCAAAGGCCGTATCCTTTAAATATTGCACATTGGCATAATAGTATCCCAAGTACAAAGTATCAGAACTTGCATTTTTCAGTTGTACTTTAATATCATATCCTGTGGCAGGAAAACCAGGACTTACAAAACTGGCAAACAATAGGAATAATAAGCTCATATGCAGAATCTAAACACAAATTTCATAAAGAATAATCAATTATAGGTAGTCATTAAATATTCTTTAACTAAAGTCCAGAGTCATGATGCAAAGTTAAGGGGCAAAACGGGGGCGATTCAAGTATTTTCTTTCAATTTCAATACATTTACATTATGGATCTCAGCTACATACTCAATCATCTCGGCGAAGAGCGCAGTGCCTATTTCAATGCCGTGTCACCCCCTATAATTCAATCCAGCAATTTTGTATTCCATTCGGTGCTTGAATTTCGAGAAAAGATCGGCACTGAAATGGAGAGTCATGTCTATACCCGAGGCAATAATCCCACGGTAGCTATTCTGAGAAAAAAACTTGCAGCGCTAGAGCATGCTGAAGATTGTCTTGTGTTTTCCAGTGGCATTGCAGCCGTATCTGCGGCAGTCTTAGGTAATGTTTCTTCAGGAGATCATATCGTCTGTGTCAAATCAGCTTATAGTTGGACTAAAACTTTATTACAAAAATATTTACCTCGATTTCAGGTGACCCATACTTATGTGGATGGAAAAGATTTATTAGCGATAGAAGCAGCTATCACTCCTCAGACCAAGGTTTTATTACTCGAAAGCCCAACCAGTACTTTATTTGAACTCCAGGATTTAACTGCATGTGCTTTGCTTGCTAAAAAATATAATCTGGTAAGTATTATAGACAATAGTTATTGCTCTCCATTACTTCAGAGACCTATTGATTTTGGTATCGATATCGTAGTACATTCCGGCACCAAATTTCTCAATGGCCATAGTGATGTGGTCATGGGCGTATTATGTGCATCATCAACCATGATAAAAAAGATATTTTATCAGGAATATATGAACATAGGACATATCTTGAGTCCTCATGATGCATTTTTAGTCATTCGAGGATTAAGAACTTTGTCTTTACGTGTACACCGATCACATGAGACCTGTGCAAAATTGGTGGAGTCGCTCAAGGATCATCCTATGATTGAAAAAATATATTACCCTTTTATCAATGATCAACAATATCTCGCAGTAAAACAAATGAAAGGTGGAGGCCTATTCACCCTTGCTTTAAAAGCGGTATCGAAAGATAAAATGATTAAGTTTTGTGAGTCACTCCAATGTTTTTTGATGGCCGTCTCCTGGGGAGGGCATGAATCCCTAATTATGCCGGTAGTCACCTTTTATGATATGCCTGGAGCTGTTGCTCCTGAGTTGCCTTGGAACCTAGTTCGGTTTTATATTGGACTCGAAGATTTTGATTTTTTATATCAAGATATCTTACAGTCCCTGGCTAAAATATCATAATTAAAAGTTAAATTAGGTTGACAATCTGATAGTCCGGAGAGCGGCATATTAATTTTGCCGCATTTAATGAAGCAAGTATTCCTCTCCTTATCCTTGTTTTTTGTTTTTGGATCTATAGCCTTAGCATTTCCTCAGATCCCAACTATCGCTGATTCAACAGCCCTACCTGAATTCGTATTGAATGCCAGTATTACACACGAAAAAATAACTATAGATGGTATATTGGATGAATCCATCTGGAAAAGTGCGAACCGAAGTACTCTTTCACAAGAGCATTATCCTCAAAATGCCAGAGTACCTATGCTTGCCACTGAGGTAATATTCACGAGAGATGATCGTAATTTATATGTTGCTTTGACCTGCTATGATCAAGATCAAAATTATGTGGTGCAGACCTTGAAACGAGACTTCGAAATAGATGAAAATGATGCGGTGAGTATCTTGTTGGACCCTTCTAGTCAAAAAAATTTAGCTTATTTTTTTGGTGTTTCCGCCAAAGGAGTACAAGCCGAAGGTATCATCACTCGGTTTGATTTCGATTCAAACTGGGATAGCAAATGGACATCAGCTGTAATAAATGAGAGAGATCGGTGGACGGTAGAAATGGCTATTCCACTTCATATCATGCGATTCGACCCTGCAGCGACGAGTTGGAACATTAATATTATCAGGTCTGATATAAAAAATTATAGATTTTATACTTGGACCAAGATTCCACAACAGTATGATGGCATCGATCTTGGCTATCTCGGAAAACTTGTATGGTCAGAGGCACTTCCCAAAAATGGAGGGCATATCACGGTGATTCCCTATGCAAATGCCAATGGGGTAAAAGATTACCAAGAAACAAGCCTTTCCAAAAATAAAATAGGCGTTGGGGCCGATGCCAAAATCACGCTTTCATCCAGTCTTAATTTGGACCTTACGATCAATCCTGATTTTTCTCAAGTAGAAGTGGATCGACAGGTGACGAATCTCACACGATTCAATGTATTTTTTCCAGAGCGAAGAAATTTTTTTTTAGAAAACGCTGATTTATTTAGCCAATTTGGTGATCCTGAAAGCCCCATCTTTTTTTCAAGAAGGATTGGATTGGATGAGGATGGCAAATCAGTGCCTATCCTAGGTGGTGCCAGACTGACAGGAAATATAGGTGAAACCTGGAGAATAGGTGCTCT
>JAYSTG010000363.1:0-10594 GCA_043719965.1 Saprospiraceae bacterium
AACACACAAATAATTAGTAATATAAGTAATATATTAATTTTTTAGTTGATGAAATATTGCATTACCTTCTCATTCAATTAAAAAACACCTCATCCACAAATATCCAAGCTTTTTCTCCTTTGCCCGGGTGCCAGGCAGGTAATTTAGAGACTGGTTTTGCTTCGATTCTATAATATGGATATGTTACGGATCCGAGGGCAATGTTTATACCATCATTTTTTACTACTCGGAGTTCGTCTTTGGTAAGTACAGGAGGAGTTACTCTTTTGATCCATTTTAGCGTGGAAGGATGCTGACCTGCATAAACATTCACTTCAGCAGGAGGCAATATAAATGCGGAAACGTTTTTATAAATACTAATACTGATATTATGCACGAGCTGTGCGGTATCCAATTGAAATAAAGCACTAAATGGTTGCTCTCGATACCCTATCCAGGCATCATCATTAAAATTGCCGGATGGCCCTTTTTTTCCATCGATTAGAATATGCGCACCCCTGGTTTGATACTTTACATTGGGTTTAGTAATCAGCTCTGCTTTTAAAGCTTGAACCCCTTGTTTAAAAAAAGTAAAATCAATCACGGGACTGGATAACCATCCTGGTTTTACAGCTCGAGCACGCACCAAGGTGAATCCGTTAATAATCGGCAAAGGTGAAGAGTAGATGGGTGCAGCAGCACTATCCGGTATAGAGCCATCGAGGGTATAACGTATAGTCACTCCGCGAATTTGGTGTTTAAGGCCAACAGAATCTTTGGCTTTAAGAATCTCTGATTCATTTATTTTAATCGGAGGAGTGAGTGGGAGCACTTCATTGGGATCCGGTATATAACCCAGATTAAAACTGATTTTATTGGAGTCTGCTTCCAAAGATTGAAGGTCACCTGGAATGATTTTGGTATTCCAGATAAATACTTCTCGCAATACTGGAGATTTTAGTAACAATGGCAAAATAGTGGCATCCACATTCGTGCCCGATATCGCGAGTGAAGTTAATGATGGAAGATTCGCTATAGTTTCTATGCCTGTATTCGTGATGCTGGAATGATTTAATAGCAGTTTTTCAACGTTAGAAAATCGGGCTATCGTCGTGAGATCGACATCGGTGACCGGCATATTGTCCATATTAAGCACTACGATTTGATCTTTGATTTTAAGTAGTTCCTGTAGTTTGGATGGGTTATATTTTTCTCTTACAAAAAAATAGACTTGTAAAGCTGGTGTATTTTGATCCATTGGAAATACTGCACAAAAAGGATCATTTAGTTTTTGAATTAAGGATGGATCTGCTGGAGCAAAGGTATAGGTCTTAATTTTGTTATTGTCTTTGTGAATGTAAGGTGTAGCAAGTTTCAATAATGTATCTGAAGATTCGTAATCTTTGATACGTTTTTTGAGGTCGGCGCCGGATAGGATCCATTGTTTTAATAATATTTTCTCGTCGATGGTCAGTTGGGGTTTGCCCTCAGGAGGCATATGCTTTTTGTCTTCGAATGGTAAAAATATATTTTGCAATATTCGACTATTCGTATCTCCTGCTATCCAGACAGGGCCTTGTTTGCCTCCTTTGAGTATACCAACTTCAGAAGTAAGATCCAGGCCCCCTTTTGCTTTTTGAGGATTATGACAGGACATACACTTCGATTGAAAAAGTGGTTCGATCGACGCGAGATATAAACTGCTTTCGTCGTTGATGGTTGGTCTGGCGACTGCATTTTTCTGTAGTGGCTTTAGGATAAAACCTTCACCGTGAGTCAATTTTGCTCCTTGGTGACTACCTGTGACCAATAAAGCTAGTAATGCTATCATAAATCCTGGTATCCAATGCTTATTGGCTAAACGAGATTGATACCAAAGCATGAATGCATAAGATCCGAAGGACAATAGCAAACTCAATAATCGATGCCAATAGAGCGTGTCACTGTTATACCCATCCTCTCTGGACAAAAACAAACCCATTAAGGAAGTTAATAAAGAGGTAAACGCGATTAAAGACAAAGAAAAGCCAAATATGGATTGGAAGAAAGTAGTTTCAATCTGACTTCTAAAGCACCAGATCAAAAAAGAAAAAATCAAAATGCCGATCGGAAGATGTAATACCAGGGGATGCATACGACCTATCGCCTGTACAATTGAAGGCAATGACATCTTGCTTTGAAACAACACTAAAAACAGCAGCATAGCTGCCAATATCATATTGAGATTGGATAAAACCCGACTTACCTTATTCATGCCTTATGCAATAATCCCTTTAACGATTTCACCAGCTACATCCGTAAGGCGATATCGCCGGCCAAGATGTTTGTATACCAGTTGATCGTGATGTAGTCCCATCTGATGTAAGACAGTAGCATGAAAATCATTGATATGCACAGGATCTTTAACGATATTATAACCAAATTCATCGGACTCTCCATAAGAGATACCTGGCTTGATACCGCCCCCTGCCATAAATATGCTGTAACAGCGCGGGTGATGATCCCGTCCATAGTCGTCTTTGTCGAGCTTACCTTGGCAATAATTGGTTCGACCGAATTCTCCTCCCCAGATCACCAGCGTTTCATCGAGGAGACCTCGTTGTTTAAGATCATTGATTAAGGCTGCCGAAGACCTATCGGTATCTAATGCCTGACCTTTCATTTCTCCTACGAGATTGCCATGATGATCCCATCCCTGATGATAGAGCTGCACAAAACGCACTCCGGACTCTGATAATTTACGAGCTAATAAACAGTTGGCCGCATAGGTACCCGGAACCAAACAATCTGGTCCATACATTTTTATAGTCAAGTCTGTTTCTTTAGAAAGATCTGTGAGCTCAGGCACTGCAGTCTGCATCCGATAGGCCATTTCATACTGTTCTATTTTTGTTTTGATTTCCGGATCACCGAATTCCTGATGGGAGAGATGATTGAGTTTAGATAGTTCATCCAACATTTTACGACGATCTACTTTATCAGTACCAGTGGGATTATTGAGAAAAAGTACTCGTTCATCGCTATTAGAAAACTGTACTCCTTGATGGATACTATCTAAAAATCCATTGGTCCAAAGTTTTGAATAAACGCCTTGGCCATTGCCTTTACCACGAGAAAGTAATACGCAGAAAGCAGGAAGGTTTTTATTTTCACTACCAAGACCATAGGATAGCCAAGATCCCATGCTGGGTCTATTACCTTGTTGGGCTCCGGTCTGTATAAAAGTGAGTGCAGGGTCATGATTGATTGCTTCGGTATGCATGGTTTTCACCACACAGACATCATCAGCAAGTTTGGCGATATTAGGTAGCACTTCGCTAAACCAGGTACCGCCCTGACCATATTGTTTGAATGAAAATTTAGATCCCACCAAAGGAAATTTATCCTGATTAGCGGTCATACCCGTGAGACGCTGGCCATTGCGAATGGATGACGGTAGGTCTTGACCATGCATCTCATTGAGTTTGGGTTTATAGTCGAAGAGTTCGAGTTGTGAAGGAGCGCCGTTTTGAAAAAGATAGATTATACGTTTAGCTTTCGGTGCAAAATGTGGAAGGCCTATTGGCAATATAGGTCCGCCATCATCTTCATTAAAAAGGTCTTTCACCAATAAAGACCCTAAGGCCATGCCACCCAAAGCCAGTCCTGCTTTGCCCAGAAAATGTTTTCGAGTAATATTCATCCTATGATCAAAAAATTCATTGGCCATGTCGTTCGTATTAGGTTTTTGTTATTGCTTCTTCGAGGTTATAAATCATATGAATTACTTGCATTAATGCTGCAGCTGATATCTTGTCCAGATTGGCAATGTGTTTTGATTCTCCCACATTCAAAAGTTGATCTGCTTTGGAAGGGAGTGACTGCAATTCCTTTTGTTGCTGATAATAATAGGGTAATAAAATTTTATTTTCTTTGACTTCAGGTTTTCTACCAACGATGAGTCTAAAGGCTTTAACTACTTTTTCTTCTAAAGTTATAGGCACTACACTGAGTTTTTCTGCTAATACTCTTGAAGCCTCCAGCATTTGGGGATCATTTAATAATACGAGAGCCTGTAAAGGCGTATTGGTAATGACTCGTCGTACTTCGCATTGATCTCGATTGGATGCATCGAAAGTAAGCATGGTCGGAGGTGGCACTGTTCGTTTGATAAAAGTATACATACCTCTTCGATACAATTTTTCATCATGATCCTGAATATAGGTTGCTAGTTGACCTCTTCCAGAAGTAGAAGATTCCCAGAGACCATATGGTTGGTAGGGTTTTACGCTTGGCCCCCCTATTTCTGTATTCAATAGTCCACTGCTGGCCATAGCTTGATCTTTTATCAATTCGGCCGGAAGTCTGGACCGTTTAGCTCTGCTGAGATAGATATTTTCTGGATCGATTGCATATTTCTTTTCATGTATTATAGAAGATTGGCGGTACGTAGCTGACATCAAGATTTGTTTTACAAGTCGTTTGATATCCCAACCCTGATTCATAAAATCCCGCGCCAACCAATCGAGTAATTCGGGATGTGTGGGCATCTCACCCTGCATTCCAAAATCACCTGATGTTTTTACTAATCCTCTTCCAAAAATTTCCTGCCATATTCTATTGACAAAAACCCGAGCCGTAAGAGGATGTTTTTTATCAAACAACCACTTTGCCAATCCCAACCTGTTTCGTTCTAAGGTGTTGGTGTCGAAGGGGAATATTTTAGGCGGTGTATTGGTCGTGACGACAGGGCCCAGTTGATCATAGACTCCACGGTTAAGGATATGTGTAGGTCGGATGACGCTGCTATCTTTCATGATCATTACGATCACCGGTGTTGTATCTTTTTTATTAATAAATTGAAGTAGGCTATCTACCTCTGCCGTGGAGATTTTCATATTAGGAGGGTCACCTAACGAAGCTAGCCCTATATCCCCTACGAGACCTTTTTCATTGAGTTGATTAAAAAATGCAAACGTGCTATAGTAGGCTTGTTGTGAAATCGGGTCGTATTTATGGTCATGGCATTTTGCACATTCGAAAGTCATGGCGAGGAAGGTTTTGCCAAAAGTATTGGTCCTATCCGAAACATACTCCAGACGATACTCCTCATCGATGATACCTCCTTCCTGCGTGATTTTATGATTGCGATTAAAGCCCGTAGCTAATAGCATTTCTTTAGTAGTATTGGGCATGAGATCACCTGCGATTTGCCAGGTTACAAATTTTTCGTATGAATAATTTTGATTGAACGCATGGATCACCCAATCCCTCCAGGGCCACATGGTCCGTAGTCCATCATCTTGATAGCCGTGACTATCTGCATATCGAGCAGCATCTAACCAATGCAAAGCCATTTTTTCACCATAATGGGGATTGGCTAATAAGGTATCGACTATGTTTTCATAGGCATTAGGCGATGGGTCGTTTAAAAATTTGTCTTGCAGTTCTATAGAAGCTGGCAAACCAAGGATATCGAGGCTTATGCGTTTTAAAAGGCGTTCTTTATCTGCTTCCTCGTTTGGCGAGAGTCTCTTTTCTTTCATTTTTGCCAATACAAACTGATCAATATCATTAATAGCCCAGGTTGACTTTTTCAATGGAACTTCCGGCATGGTGGGTGGTATAAAAGACCAGTGTTGTTTGTATTCAGCACCCTGGTGTATCCATTTTTCCAGTATCGCTATCTCAAAGGCAGAAAGTTTGAGCTTGGAATCTGCCGGCGGCATGATGAGCGTCGTATCAGTTGATTTGATTCTATTTACTACTTCTGATTTATAAATATCTCCAGGTATGATTGCGTAATGTCCTGCATGTTCTTTGAGCTCTGCATAAGCGCTATCAGCAATATCCAGACGAAGGCCCGCTTCCCGTTTATTGGCATCAGGGCCATGACATTTAAAACATCGATCTGATAGAATAGGACGGATATGGTGATTAAAGTCGACTGTCGATGGCAGTTGATTTTCCTGGTCCTGAGTTGGGGGATAAAAAGTCCTAAAGCCTAGATAGATAACAACCAATAAACCAATCCCTAATATGATCCTAGATATTTTCAAAACCAATAAAATTATCTGGTTAAGGTAATTGATTTTTGGATCATATTAACGCGGGGGTTTAAGATTTTTAATTTCAGTGCGTTTTGAAGTGTATAGGCAAAATTACTTGAAAATATTTGAACTAACAAAAGTGATAATGATTTGGATTTTGCCTCCTGCCCAGAGCTTGGTTCCCCTAATTTGTCTCAAATTCTAGGGGTCAGGGGGAGTAATCCATATTGCTTTGAACCTATCGCTTGGTTTTTTTATAAAAGCAAATGATCCGCTCATTGGTTTTGAAAAAATTTATTGATCAATAAAAATAATATATATATATTTATAATATTAATCACTAAAAAAAACCAAATGAAAACAAACACTTTAAAATTGGCTATAATGGCCTTATTGTTTACCACTTGCACATCGGAGGATTCGTTGCTGGATTTGTCCAAAGGTTCGTATGAGCTCAATGGTTCATTATCTAGCAGATCATCCGAAACCGAAGCTACGTATAGCCTTTATATGGCTGAATACCTCACCTCAGGTGAAACGGACGAAATGGGAAGTACTGTTTTTTTCAATAATCGTGGAAACAAGCAATTATCTGCTGATTTTGTCCCTGGGGATCCTCGTAGAGGCAATCGTGTAAACATTAACTATCTAGTCGACAATCAACTTACTACGGATAATGGGCTTACGGCAACCGCGGTGACTGGCGCGATAGATAATGCTATGAGTACTTGGGATACTCAGACCTGTTCTGATCTTGGAATTACCAAAGTTCCTTTCAATGGCAATGCTGGTTTTGTTTCCTTGATTAGGGGTTTTGGTGGAAGTTTAAATTTCGTAGATGTCCAACATTGCGGATTTTTACCTGCTGCTTTTTTTAACACCCTTGCCCCGAATGGAAGTGCCTTTATCCTTGGAGTCACCTTTACGCTGATATGGACTGTTGGCGGGGTGCCGACAGATATCGACAATAATGGCAAAGCTGATGTGGCTTTTAGAGAAATTTACTATAATGATCGATTTACATGGAATACCAACGGCGCGAATGTAGATATTGAAACAGTGTCGTTACATGAATCAGGTCATGGCCTCAGTCAGGGACATTTTGGTAAAGCATTCCGAACCTTAGCAAACGGGAAATTACACTTTTCTCCAAGAGCTGTTATGAATGCAGCATATTCTGGAGTACAACGAGAAGTTACGGGTACTGACAATGGGGGGCATTGTAGCAATTGGGGCTCTTGGCCAAATGAATGAGTAAAACCAATTTTTGATTTTAAAGGGGATAACTTATTAGAATGAGTTATCCCCTTTTGTTTTTTATCCCAACCAAATTATTATTAAAGAAAACTTATTCCTATTTAATCCTCTTTTTCATACACACACTATTTTCCACATCTTTATACTGACCATAGTTAGGAATGATAGTATACTCTAATTTCAAATAGAGCGCTATTGCTTCTGGATTGTTTTTACCTGTTTCCAGAATACAAAATGTGTGGTCCAGCTCTCGAGCCCAGGATTCAAGTTCATCTACTATTTGAATGGCAATGCCTTGATTTCGATATGCAGGTTTCACAAACATTCGTTTTATTTCCATGGTGTCATCAGCATAGGCCTTGATGGCTCCACACCCTACAGCGACTTTATCTTGATAGGCCACTACCACATGTTGTATAGCATCCACTTTATTGTATTGCGCATAAAACGTATGTTCGTCTCCATCCCGTATACGAAGATCTGCATCCAATAGCCCTAGCAGTTGTCTAAAATCTTGATGGTCAGAGGTGGTTCTAAGCAATGTTACCATAATGTGCAGTTAGTGTAATACATTGTATAAAGAAGTCCAAGCTTCAACACACAGCTTTTGTATTTCTTCCCAATCCTCTTCAGTAATCGTTGTTCCTTTGCTATCTCGCAATGACATTGCGCGGACGCGTTGATCTGCATAGGTGCCAAATCGACTAGCAGGTATATGATGCATCACTTCACCCTGCAATCCAAGCAAGATCTTCCAATCTTCCGGTGTATGCGTATAATCCTCTCGACGGATGATCCACCACTCCAATTCGAGTCTTGATAGTTTATTTATATCAAAGGTATCTTTGGCCAAGGCATTAAGTGTATTGAAATACTTATATAAATGTGGTAATGCCCGCTGATAATCTTTTCTATTATGACCCTCTTTAAATATAAAAGCGGCCCGAGCGGAATAATATGCCAAAAGAAAAGAACGCATATACGGGGCATGAAATTGATTTCGCATCAAACTAGACAATTGAAAAAATAACTTAATAGGTTTATGTTCATAGTAAGATCGCCACATGGCTGCATCGAGCGTACCTACCTGAACAGGATTGAATTGTTTAAAATCATGTTTGATTGGCAGTTTTAGGTCTAATAGAAGGCCTAGAAATAATAGCAATGCAATAAAGCTTAAGGTTCTTCTTTTAATCATTCCATTCAGATATATTTACTTGACCCCATCAATCCCCAAGCCAAACATTAATCTAAAATCATTCCTTTTTCGTCCCGGCACGACGAGGCTTTCAAATGAGTCTTCAATCACTGTACGTAGACTTACCATTTTAGTGAGCATGTACCTTAATACCACATTACCATTCCATCGTAAATTCTTTTGACTGATAGCAGGTTGAATATAAAGCATATGAGATAAAACAAATTTCTCTTTTTTAAATTTATATTCTCCTTGTAACTTGGTGGAGTTTCGCCACAATTTTCGATCAGTAAACTTGTCATTCTGTACATAATCTGTATTTTCAAATAACACCAGATTCGTCACTGTAAAAAACGCATTGGGTTGTTCGATTAATTTGAATGTAAAACCTGCTGCTGCAATATGTCGAGCTATAATCTTTCGAAGATTACTTTTTTCAATGGAAGTAAACGCCGATGAAAATAGCCTTTTCCGATACCAAAAACTTCCCCGCAAATCCAACATCAATTCTCGTTCATTTAATATTTTACTTTGTCGTCCGTAGATGAATGTCGGTGAGGTAGATAGCCGGAAGGTCTTGTGTAGATCCAATTCGAATGCCGTACGTACAGCCAATAACTCTCTGTTGATATTGCCGGAGGAATAATTACCATCTATACCGATATGATACTTAAATAAATTGAGTTCTTGTCCACGATCATTGTACAAGATCATTTCATTATCCGGTTGCATCACCTGATCTTTTACCTCCGCATCCTCAGTAGCCTTTTCTGTGTCATCTGGAGGGATGGAGTCCTGAGTTTCTTGAGCAGGTAACGCCGTACCTATACAAATCAAAATCGCAATTATAATGCCTTGCCTGACCATACCTACACAGCGTAATTTGGTAATTTATGAAGTTATTTTACAAGTATATTCCTTAAACCAGAGGATTTAGCCACTATACTTTTAAAAAATTTTATAGTAGATTTTCTTAAATTGGTTCAACCAAATTTAATAAAGATTTATTTAAACTGAGTACCGACTACGGATAAGGCCTATTTATCATCCAAATTAGCCTTAATTTTGTTTGTCCATCAGAATCCATCATGAAGCGTAAAAACTTTCTACAATCTTTAATCGCGCTTCCTCTCAGCGGAATAGCTATGAATCTAAACGATCTGAATAAAATCACCTCTGAATTTGAGGCTACCGAAAAAATGCCGGTGCTTTTCCTTGGACATGGAAGCCCAATGAATGCGATTGAAGAAAATGAATTCGTCAAGGGGTTTCGGACGATAGGTAAAAATATAGTCAAACCCAATGCAATCATCTGTGTGTCGGCTCATTGGGAGACTCGTGGGACTTTTGTCACTGCTATGCAACATCCTCGTACCATTCACGATTTTGGAGGATTTCCACAAGCCTTGTTTGATGTGCAATATTCAGCGCCCGGTAGCCCCAAGTGGGCACAGGAAACCAAATCTGTGATTAAAAAAACCACAGTGGGACTCGATGATAAATGGGGTCTCGATCATGGCGCCTGGTCAGTCATCAAACATCTATATCCGCGTGCCGATGTACCGGTGATTCAAATGAGTCTAGACTATACTCAAGGACCCCAATATCATTATGATTTAGCTCGAGAGCTATCCGTACTCAGAACCAAAGGGATACTCATCGTAGGCAGCGGCAATATGGTACACAATCTTGGCTTGGCCGCATGGAATAAAATGAATGAACCGGAATACGGATTTGATTGGGCCCTTGAAGCTCGAGAGAAAATGAAAAAATATATATTATCAGGAGATCATAAACCACTCATCCATTTCAAATCACAAGGTCGATCTTTTGAATTATCGATTCCTACCCCGGAACATTACCTTCCCCTATTATATACTTTAGCTCTAAAGGAGGATAAAGATAAAGTGACTTTGTTTAATGATAAGGCGATTGCTGGATCGTTGACCATGACTTCTGTGAAGATTGGGTAGGAAGAAAAAACGCCATCCTCGAATATGTATCCATCTTATACCATTTTATGTTATTGTTATGAAGCAATGGTTCGGAAAGTAAATCAAGCTGCAATTTTACCATAGTCTAAGATAAGTTGGAGTCTATCCTTATTGGCAACAAATTCCCCACTTTTCTC
>JAYSTG010000364.1:0-3755 GCA_043719965.1 Saprospiraceae bacterium
AGTCTATTCGACCTCCTTGTTGGCAGCAGATCAAAGAAATATTTTTTTAAAGTCAATTTTTAAAATTAAAAAATATTACTATATCCGATGGTTGGAGAATCTTATCGTTACTTCCCCTTTTAGCATTGCTTTATTAATGCATCAAATGTATGGGCTATCTGGACTCTTGATATTAGTAGCCAGTTTATTATCATTTCATACTGTGAACCATTCATTTTCTTATCAACTTAGAACACCTTTTTCCAGATATCCTTTTGAATACACTTTAGGGTTCAGGAATACTTTTTTACTCATTCTGGTGGCCTATTTTCTAACATTTATGTCTATCAAAGTAGAAAATTTTAATTTGGGTATTTTTGCGATGCTCTTGATCATATTGAACTGTCTCAGTTATTATGTAGAGATGGAAGATGATTTTTATATCTGGATTCATAAGTCGCGACCCAAGGAATTTATACTCCAAAAATTGAAGATTGCCATTTGGGGTTGTATACTACTTTGTCTTCCTATATTGATTGGCCTTACTATTGCTTATCCAGAGCATATCAAGATTTTGATTGTTTTTCTGCCTCTTGGACTTCTATACCTCACGGCCATCGTATTTGGCAAATATGCATCTTATCCAAATAAGCCTTCCTTGCCACAAGCTATTTTGGTTGGAATTTCAATATTTTTCCCTCCGCTATTGATTTTTGTAATTCCTTACTTTTATTCAAAATCTATCCATCGACTCAATGACTTACTCCAATGATCAAGATACATGCCCTCAATAAGTCTTACGGTCGTAAACAAATCTTATTTGACTTGGATATGACCTTTCAAAAGGGTATGGTATATGGCATAGTGGGTAGAAACGGAGCTGGAAAGACCACTTTGTTTAAATGTATAGCAGGATTAGAACTATATTTAGGGGAGATAACAAGTAATTTTAGTCCTTTGAAAAACCATCTGGGGTACCTACCTACGGATCCCTATTTTTTTTCAAAAATTACAGGACGAGAATACCTACTGCTATTACTCAATGCACGGGGATTGAAGGTTCAGAACCTGGATACTAAAAACATATTTGAGTTGCCGCTCGATCAGTATGCTTCTACTTACTCGACAGGCATGAAGAAAAAACTAAGTTTGAATGGGATATTATTGCAACAAAACGATGTTTTTATTCTTGATGAACCGTTTAATGGAGTGGACATCCAAAGCAATATTATTATCAATGAGCTCATACATCGACTCCGATCTTTGGGAAAGATGGTAATCCTATCTTCTCATATTTTCGTTACACTCAAAGAAACTTGTGATGAAATTCATCTTTTAGACCAGGGGCGGATAGTCAAGTCAGTGACTCAAGCTGGATTTGATACCTTGGAACTGGAGTTGAAGGATGTGATGGTGGATAATCGAATAGATCGATTGGAATTGAAATGAGTGGAGTCAAGAAGAATTAAATTAAACCGTTATCATGCATTAGGAATACTATGATTACCTCTTTGGAGCTGACGAAAATAATTTTCCAAAAGGGAAAATTATTTTGTTAGGTCTGATGGCTCTGATAGTCGTAACAGACTCATGGGAGTTTAACCCCGACCAGGGTAAATGCCCGACATCCCTGGTAAATGAGTATGGCCGGCTGGCATTTTCCCTGCGTCGGCGCTTCGCGCAAATCATGTCTATTGCATGATTTGGGTTAATGACTGAGTTTTGTTTAAAATAGTATTTTAATTCGAAGAATAAACTGTAAAATTATTGTATATTTGGTTATCAATAAGTTTTGCCTGTACTAAAAAATGCCAGCCTACGAAATTGAAGTCATCCTTAATAGACAATTGGCAGATTGCCTTTCAATTCCTGTTTTTATCACAGATACTCTTGGCAATTTGATATTTTACAATGAACCTGCAGAAGGTCTTTTAGGTAAAAGATTTGATGAAACCGGTGAAATGCCTGTGGAGGTCTGGGCTAAAATATTTAAACCATTGGATGATTTCAAATTGCCGATAGAACACGATGACTTACCCCTGGTCAAAACTTTAAATACTTGCTCTCCGCATCATAAGACATTTTGGATTGAAAGCTTAAAAGGAATTTCTCAAAAAATTTCTGTTACTTCTTATCCAATCATTGGGAGGACTGGAAAGTTTTTAGGAGCAGTAGCTATTTTTTGGAAAGCCGAGATCGAATGAAGATTAAAATTTGGGGGGTTAGAGGTTCTATTCCCATATCAGGCCCTGAAACGAATCGATATGGAGGAAATACTTCTTGTTCTACTGTTTATGAACAAGGACATACCTTGATTTTGGATGCAGGGTCAGGTATACAACGATTGGTATTTAATAAAGAGGTTACTCCAAAACGTATCGATATATTGTTGACGCATTTTCATTTAGACCATATTCAAGGTTTAGGTTTTTTCAAACCGTTTTTTAATCCAACTTCTGAAGTGCACATCTGGGGACCTGCAACCAGTACCAGTAGTTTGCATGCAAGATTGAGCCGATATTTATCTCCGCCATTATTTCCGGTATTGCTCAGAGACCTGCCATGCCAATTGACATTACATGATGTAGAAAATAGCGATTTCACGATCGGACCTTTCGATATCCAGGCGAGATATATCATTCATCCTGGTCCTACTTTGGGCTATAAGATAAAATCAGGCCATAAAACATTTACTTATATTCCGGATCATGAGCAAGCATTAGGTCGCAATGGTATTATATCGGAATCCAAGTGGATCTCAGGAATAGACCTTGCTATGAACAGTGACATTTTATATCATGATGGTCAATATAATCAGGAAGAATATCAGACCAGGCGAGGGTGGGGGCACTCCTCCCAGATAGATGCGATTAAATTTGCAAGCCTGGCACAAGTCAAAAGACTTATACTCGCTCATCATGACCCTTCCCGCACAGATGATCAATTGGATGAAATCTATCGTAATCTTAGGGACGGACCTGTGGTAGATTTTCTTATCGAGATGGCCAGAGAAGGTATGGAGTTTGAATTGAATTGATTCCAAGAAAGGCATCCAATCTTGCATTTTTAATTTTTTTATTCCTTTTCTCTCAAAAAGTGTGAATAGTATAACATATTTACACTAGAGTGTAACGATTTGTTGTGAAAAGGCTGGAACTTTGGCAGTCTTTAATCTTATAAAATATACCTATGAAATTCCGAAAAAGACTGGGCATTTGGATGGACCATACGCATGCTCATTTAAAAGAATATCACTACGAAGTGCTCAATCCCAATAATCACGATATTCAAAATCCGATGGATCGCACTAAAGATCATTTGGTCAAAGGAGAAAGCTTTCTTCACAATGCTGCTCAACCATTGCAGTCGGAATATTACAAAAGTTTAGCGAAGGAAATATTGGCTTTCAATGAAGTTTTATTATTTGGTCCTTCAGAAGCTAAAGATGAATTGTTTAACCTGATCAAAGATGATCTTTTATATGCAGATATAAAAATTAATGTCAAAAATTCCGGACCCCTTTCAGAGAAACAAGAACGCGAAGTCATAAAATTGCATTTTAAATAAATCAACTTTAGAATCATGTATAAAATGAAAGTCACCACAATCAAAGGGAACTGGATTGAACAAAAAAGAAAACTCAAAGTGAAATATCCAAACTTGACGGATGCTGATTTTGAATTTGAAGATGGTAAAAAAAGCCAAATGTTTACCAGGCTCCAAGTTACCTTGAATATGAATAAGGAAGAAATGCATAAAATGATTGACGCTCTTTG
>JAYSTG010000365.1:0-3754 GCA_043719965.1 Saprospiraceae bacterium
ATATATTGAATCCACTAATGAAATACAGAATGACTTTAATAATTAAAGGATGAGACCAGGTTCCCATCTGAATTGGTGGGGAGTGGGGCAGACTTACCATAGAAGCATTCTATGATAAAGTCTACAAAAAGGGAAATCTGCCACACACCCGATTATTAGTAGATTGAAGAATTTAAAATTATTGTTCCATTTCAATTATTATAAAGCTCTATTTAATTGCATATGGACTTATTGCAATATGATAATATCTGATAATCATATAGTTATATATAATACAATTAACTAAATAATTATTTACAAGCAAACTGAGCCTAAATAAAACTTTAATGTTTTATTTACATCGTTCCCTCAAATTAAAATTATGTTTGGAATTCTTTGTTCCCAATAGATAGCCAGAAAATTTAAAGATCCTAACCAAAATAAATTATAAATCTGCCAAAATACCTGTGTCGGCCAATTTGGCTTCAGATTTTGAAATAGAATACAAATTGTCTGGATCAAAATCTACACCATTATCCCATATTAACGTGCCATACGAGTCCAAACTTACCGTTTGAAAATAGGCTAAGTCAGCAAGTTTGTCTATCAAACCATCATTAAACACCACATATTTATCAATAATAGGTTTTAAATCGATAGACCTAACCTCAGCAGTATTGAATAGGCAACGAATGGTATAGTCTTCGATACTAATTATTTCTTCTATGTAGTGCAACATAAATCATTATTTCAATGGTTCTATTTTATTCCACGATTTTAAAGGGGAACCTAACTTTATAAAATTATCAATTAGTTCGGTTTCAGTGATAATGGCCCATGATTGAATCAATTTCAACGGTATTGAATGTAAATTTTACCTTCAGGTCGTAGCAAGAAAAATTTCAGAGGCTATAGACTCACACCGTAATAAAGCTGCAGTGTACGCAGGGATCAATATACTCTCCCCTCGATGAGCTTTAATTCCATTCACAGAAATTTCGCCGGACTGGACTAGTAGGATAGAGACTGAAGTAAACTGAATGTCCTTCCGAGTCCCTTGATGTAATCGAAAATGTTTCAATAAAAAATCAGGCACCGGAGCAGTATATGCCACCTCATCATCCATCAGATACATAGGTGCTAGCAGACATTGTCCTGCTTCATTTGTATTCAGATGTGCTAGTAATTCTGCAGGATCGATATGTTTAGTCGTGAGTCCGCCCCGCAATACATTATCAGAATTGGCCATTAGCTCTACATTCTGTCCCTGGAGGTATGCATGTAATACTCCTGGTGCTTGATAACCCACCTGACCTGGACTGAGATATTGAACATACATCAGCATCATGATCAATATACCTCGGTCCATACTACTTTTTTTGTATGGATACGAAATCAAAGCTTTTTGTATCCAGTGGTAAATCTCATTCTTATTCGTTAAGTCCTGCATTGAAATACGCGAGGCAATGAGAGAAAGAAAACTTACATACGATTCTTCATCCAAAGCCCAAATCGAACGCATCATAGAATTCCAATCTGCAGGTTCAGGAATTAAATATTCTGGAAGCAAAACTTCAAAGCGGTGTTTAATCTTTTCCAACTTTTCAAAACCCTGTAACATCCAAAAATCTGACAAAGCAAATAATAGCTCCGGCTTATAGTTTTGATCTTTATAGTTGCGATGCGGTGCATGCAGCGGGATGCCTTGCTCATTCTCCAAGACATAACCTTGAATTGCCGCAGCTTTGGTGGGATGCAGTTGTAATGATAGCATGTCCTTGACATCCAATATTTTTAATAGGAAAGGCATTTGGGCTCCGTAAGTTGCTATCGATTCTTTTCCGAGGATTTCTTGAGGATTTCGAGCAATCCACTGATTGAGTAGGATATTGGTATGATCAAACTCTATGGTTGCAGGTGCAAGAGGGTGATCTCCATACCAGGCTTCAGCAAATGGAATTTGTTCTGTATTTTTTATTCCAAGGAAGGCAGGTATATAGTCAAGTCCACCCCAGGTGTAATGTTGAATACTGGGTTTTATTTTTACAGCTTCCATCACGAGAATCGCATTTTTTTGTACGAATTGATTAAACCATTGGTGGAACTATCATGGTCAGTCACCGATTCATCTGTAGTTAGTTCTTTCAATATGGAAGTAGCTAAAACCTTGCCCAATTCCACCCCAAATTGATCAAAAGAATAGACATTCCAGATCACACCCTGCGTAAATATCTTGTGTTCATACATTGCTATTAAAGCGCCTAGATAAAAAGGTGTCATCTCTTTGATCAAGATAGTATTTGATGGCCGATTACCCTCAAACACTTTGAAAGGAGCTAGTTTTTTGATTTGATCATCATTCAACCCTGCTTTCTTTAATTCAGCAGTAACTGCTTCAATACTTTTACCATTCATTAAAGCTTCTGGTTGCGCGAAAAAATTGGCCATCAGTTTTTCATGATGATCGGTTAAAGGGTTTTGGGACTTGGCCATACCTATAAAATCACAGGGAATGAGTTTAGTACCTTGATGGATGAGTTGATAAAAGGCATGTTGGCCATTTGTGCCGGATTCACCCCAAAGAATAGGACCTGTTTGGTAGGTTACCGGAAGTCCATTGCGATCGATTTGTTTACCATTACTCTCCATATTGCCTTGTTGGAAGTAGGCCGGAAATCGATGCAGGTATTGATCATAAGGAAGTATGGTTTCTGTATCTGCACCAAAAAAATTATTATACCAGATGCCAATCAAGGCAAGTATTACCGGAATATTTTTTTCAAACTTAGATGTTCGAAAATGTTCATCCATGGCATGTAAGCCATCTAACAATTCCTCAAAGCGATCAAACCCAGTAGTACAGGCTATGGACAATCCTATAGAGGAACTCAGGGAGTAGCGCCCCCCTACCCAATCCCAAAACGGAAACATATTTTCTGCGGAGATTCCGAATTTTTTTACTTCTTTTTCGTTCGTGGATACTGCGACGAAATGTTTAGCGATAAATTCCTCACCTGCATGATCTACAAACCATGATCTGGCACTTTGAGCATTGGTCATAGTCTCCTGTGTCGTGAATGTCTTAGAAGCTATGATAAAGAGGGTAGTCGCTGGATTGACTTTTTTCAAGACCTGATAGATATGACTACCATCTACATTGGATACAAAATGAGGGGTGATTTTTTTATCCCAATAGGGCTTCAAAGCTTCGGTGACCATGACAGGCCCCAGATCTGAACCTCCGATACCGATATTGACCACATCTGTGATATGCTGGCCCTGATATCCTTGCCATGCCCCGCTGTGCAAGGATTCACAAAATGATTTTATCTGATTTAACACTTGATTGACTTCGGGCATCACATCTATGCCATCGACTAGGATCGGGGTGTTAGATCTATTGCGCAGAGCTATATGTAAGACCGATCGGCCTTCTGTTTTATTGATTTTTTCACCGGAAAACATGGCTTGGATCGCATCGCCCAGCTTGCATTCCTCAGCTAGCTCTGTCAATAAGGCCATCGTGCTTTTTGTAATTCTATTTTTAGAGTAGTCGACCAATATATCGAGCCAGCTTTGGTGAAATAAACTGTACCGAGCTGCATCTTGGGCAAACAAGTCCGTCATTTTGGTATGATGGACTTCTTCATAATGTTTCTGAAGTTTGTACCAAGCTTGAGTTGTGGTCGGATTTATATTGGCTAGCATATTTTATCAATAATTGCCGCAAAAGTAATAAGTTAGTTGGCTATAATGGCCAAGAATCTGGATATTG
>JAYSTG010000366.1:0-3749 GCA_043719965.1 Saprospiraceae bacterium
CCTTCAAGCAAGCTTAGGCATCTCTTACAATAATTATCAAGGTGTTGGATTTGATTTTAGTGTGCGTCCTAACCTATCTTTTGGAAAGATAGGAGGAAGTAAATTAACCACTGGCTTAGGCTTGAATGCAAGTACCTTTGGAGGGGTGGGTATACAACCTGATTTAAACTTTGAATCTAAGATTAAAGGTAAAGATATAGGTGGTGAAAAAACAAATACTCCTGTAACAATAGGAGCAAATGTGAACTTTAATTCAAGAAGAGGTTTATCTGCTTTAACTTTATCTAATAATGTACATGGATCTTCCTACAATACCAGTTTTAAGTTTAATCCTTCTTATACCCCTCAGTATAGCCTACCTTTTTCTTCTTCTGGTATTACGGCGAAGTTTAAAGCTGCGGGACAGATTTTTGCAGCTAATGTTGGAGGAGCTTTGGAGGGGTCATTTTCAGAAAATAAGTTGATGTATAAAACAGCTACAGCTTTAGCTTACGGTTATATGTATGCTCATGATAGCAAAGGGGTGGATGGGTTGATGGATTTTAATAGAGATTTCGATGGTGGCTTTAGTGGCAATAAACCGAATTTGCCAATAGTTATACCTACGCAAGATATATATTCTGTCTCAGGACAGGGTATTGGTGGGAGTTACCAGCTTAAGCGAAGTGATATAGGGGTCGTGTATGATAAGTATATGAATAATACCTCCACAAGTGGCAGCTTGGGTTTTGAAGTAGGTGGTGGAAATGCATTTAGATTGGGTAGACCTATTTCACTCAATTCTACTGTATCTTCATCAGGAAAGTGGGTAAGAGGAAATGATGCGCTCTCATATTTAGATTTTATTGACTCTTCACAAGTTACGCCAGATTATGAGACTGCTTATTTTAAAGTAGCTGGAGAAAAGACAGTAGAATCTGATAAAGATTTTATTGAAAGCATTGGCAAAGAAGATGCTGTAGCCGTAGGATTGCGGAAGAGTGGGATTCTGAACACCAATACAACCAGAGAATTAATAAGCAGTAAAGGACGTGTTACTGCTTTGACTAAAAAAGTTAAAAGGGAAAAAAGAGAGAAGCGCAATCAAAGTATTTCTTGGCTAAATGCTCAAGAAGCAGTGCAATTTGCATTAGATAAAACAATAAAAAATTATGCTGTAAATGATTTTGAAAGTTTACCTTCTTCAATTGAAAGAACAAGTAATTTTCGTAAAAAACACCATATTTCAGAAGTGACAACATTAAGAGAGGATGGTGTGCGCTATGTTTATGGTATTCCTGCTTATAATATTGAACAAAAGGAGGTATCTTTTGGAGTATCGGAAACAAGCCCGCAATTTGGAACGGGTTTAATACCTTATACGCCAAATGTAGATAACACTATCAACAATAAGCAAGGTCCCGAAAATTATTTTAATAGAGTAACTACACCTGCTTATGCTCACTCTTTCCTTTTAACTGAGGTGGTTTCTCCTGATTATGTGGATGTAGATGGAAACGGCTGCTCAAAAAATGATATAGGTACTTACACAAAATTTAACTACACTCAGCAATCAGACAACTATCAATGGCGGACACCTATAAATAAAGATTCAGCCAATTATAGTGAAGGTTTTAAATCTGAGAAAACAGATGGAAAGGGTAATTACATTTATGGTAAAAAAGAAATTTGGTACGTTCATTCTGTGGAATCTAAAAATGAGGTTGCGCGATTTATTTATAGTGATAGAGACGATAGTCACGGAGTGATAAATGAAAATGGAGGTATGTCAACATCTTCTGAAAATAGCAATAAGAGGTTGGATAGGATAGAAATATATACCAAAGCAGGGATAGGGAGTGAAATAAGCGAACCTATTAAAACCATTTATTTTAAGTACGATTATACCTTATGCCCCAATAGTCAAAATGTAGTTGATGGTAAAGGAAAATTAACATTGACATCCATATATTTTACTTATGGCAATTCCCAAAAAGGGAAACTATCCCCATATAAATTCTTTTATGGAGGGGATAAAAATTCAACAGGAATAAACCCTTCTTATAACCTAAAAGCTTACGATAGATGGGGTTTTTATAAGCCGAATAACGCGACAAATTTTGATTCTTTGTCCAATGCTGACTTTCCTTATACGGTTCAGAATAAAAATATTGCTGCCGAACGCGCAACAGCTTGGAATCTAAACAAAATTCAACTTCCATCGGGTGGTGAAATAAATGTGACTTACGAATCCAACGATTATAGTTATGTGCAGGATAAAAGGACAATGCAAATGACCTCTATCATAGGCTTGACAGATAATGTATCAAGCGGTGTGGTGACGTCAAAAGACAATCTATTATATAAGGATAAAAAGGATAATCGATATTTATTGTTCAAATTAACTGATCCTTTTACAGGAACAAGTGAAGAAGCTAAAAAGTACGTAAAAAATATGTATTTAAATGGCGCACCAGACGACTTGCTTATCTATTTTAAATGTTTGGTCTCTTTGGATGGTTCTTTAAAGTATGAATATGTGCCTGGATATTATAAACTTGAACCCAATGAGTGGGGGGCTATCAAGTCTTCAACGTCGGCTAATAGCTTTGATATAGGCTACATTAAATTAAAAGCAGCAGGAACTAATGATGATAATACTGGAGATGTCATTAATCCAATCACAAAAGCAGCTTTGAATTTTACTCGTATGTATTTGTCTCGCATTGCCTATGGAGAGCCTAATATTCAAGATGGTGGATTAAGGCAAACATGGGAAGCATTGTTAAGTGTTGGAAAACAAGTTGTCCAATTAGCCAGAGGATTTAATGATGATTTGTTGCGGCGAGGGTATTGCAATAAAATAAATTTAGACAAATCTTGGATTCGATTACACGTGCCTAATTACACTAAATATGGAGGAGGTTGCAGAGTCAAGGCAATTGATATGTCTGATAATTGGCAAAATATGGCAGGTTCTGAATATAAAAATGCTAAATATGGACAAGAATATAATTATGAAAAAGAAGAAACAATTGCTGACGGGACGACAAAAACAATTAGCTCAGGTGTAGCATCTTATGAACCTTTGATTGGAGGAGATGAAAACCCTTTTAAACAGCCTATCTTTTATAATGAAAGACACCTGTTAGCACCTGATGATTCTTATTTTTTAGAAGGACCCATTGGAGAATCTTTGTATCCTGGACCGTCAATAATGTATAGCAAAGTGACGGTCAGAAATATTCAGCATATAGGTGTGAAAAGAAACGCTACAGGCTGGACAGTAAGTGAATATTATACGGCTAAAGATTTTCCGACTATCGTTAAACAGACAAAGTTAGATCCTAATACATCTAAAATTAGGCGAACGAATGGACCTTCTGCTATTATGTCCTTTCTGAAAATAGGGTCTAAAGATTTTATGACAGTGAGTCAAGGCTATGCAGTTGAAACGAATGATATGCACGGGAAACCTAAAGCTCAGTGGAATTATGATGAAAAGGGAACTAAACTTTCAGGAGTTGAATATTTCTATAAAACGGATCCTAATGACCCCAAGCATTTGGATAATACGGCATCCGTTGTTTTACCGAATGGCAAAGTTCAAGCGGATGCCCAAATCGGCGTTGATTACACAATGTTGGCGGATGCTCGTCAATCAGAAACAGAAACCAGTAATTCAAGTTTCAATTTCAATGTAGATAATTTCGTTGCTTTTTTATTCATAACCCTACCGACAGCGTTTCCGGGAATAACCAATGAGCAAA
>JAYSTG010000367.1:0-3732 GCA_043719965.1 Saprospiraceae bacterium
TTTGAATTTCAGACCCGTTAACGTTTCCTCAGACAGGGTGATTCGAACGGTAGTTGGATTAAGACCATTTCGTCCTTCTGGCTTCATTTTAAAGTCGGAACAGCTTAATGGTAAAACTATCATTCATAATTATGGTCATGGTGGAGGAGGTATATCGCTGTCATGGGGAACCGCTAAGTTAGCAGTTGATCTAGCGTTGCCGACACAAGAGACTTCGTTTGCTGTTCTGGGTTGTGGGGTAATTGGTCTTTCCACTGCACGACTACTACAGAGGAAAGGATATCTGGTAACAATATATGCAAAGGACTTACCTCCGGAAACTACCTCTAATATTGCGGGAGCGTTGTGGGAGCCAGTGTCGGTTTACGAAGAGAGTAAAGCGGGAAGTGAATTCATGACTCAGTTTAATCTCGCTTCTAAAATTTCCAATAGAATGTTCCAGGATTTTGTTGGTGAGAAATATGGCGTGCGGTGGATTCGGAATTATTTTCTTGATAAAAATTTCGATTTTCCCGGTGGCAAAGAATTGTATCCGGGATATAAAGAACATCATGATCAAAAACGTTACTTCGGGTCTCCGGATGTTGCTGAGTTCAGTACAATGCTAATTGAGCCTCCGATCTATCTCAATGCTCTTCTGGAGGATTTTTACCTCGCTGGTGGTAAACTTAAAATCAGAACTTTTAATTCATTGGAAGATGTTTCTAAATTAACTGAAAAGGTAATTATGAATTGTACAGGGCTCGGTGCGGGCAAACTATTTAATGACAAAGAGATCATTCCTGTCAAGGGGCAATTAAGTGTATTGTTACCCCAACCTGAAATCGATTATTCATACGTATTTCCTTCCCATGACAATTTGCTTTACATGTTTCCCCGAAAAGACGGGATCATTCTTGGAGGAACTTCCGAAAAGGGAAACTGGTCGCTGGAACCTGAAGCGAAGGAAAGTGAAAGAATTTTAAATGGACACAACAAAATCGCTAAGTCATTAGAGGGCTAACTTTTGCCGATCGAAGCGGCATAACTAAACGACCGGACAATACTGACTAGATGAATAGCTACGAAGGAAGTGAAGACAAGACCCTACGGCTGGCAACAAAATGTTTCTGCAATGGTGCGGTGACGTGTAAGGTTTAAGTTTTATCTTCGTTCAACGTTTGGTTTAGTGGGACAGGACGCGGCTTCGGAAGCGCACCACTGCAGAAACACAAACGTTACAAGCAATTTAAAACGACAACTCACTACTATGAACAAAAACATATTTTGCATTCTTTTTTTTCTCACAGTTGCATTTAGCCCCTGTTTTGCCCAATTGACTTCGATAGTTGACAAGTCAACCGAACAAATAAAAACAACTTACCAAGTTCTAAAGGATGTGTCCTATGGCTCCTTATGCAATGCGGGGGTTCAGTGTAGGTATTAAGAGTAATTTCTTAATTTAGTTCGGTAACGTGGGACAGTTCGGAGACGGTCGGGCTTAACATTTCGCTGCGCTTCATTTTTAAGTCCTCCTATTCCCCACACTGCATAAACACAAACGTTATAGGGCAATTTAATAGGACAAAATATATGAATTTCAAAATACTTATAATCATCTTAGTAATCTTTATTCATATCAATTCCTGCGGGACTAATGAAGATTACAAACAGGTAACTTACAAAGAGTGGCTACAAAGCCACAAGCATAGTGTTGGACAAACAACATTAGCCCTTTTTGATGACAAAAGAAATAGACCATTAAAGACCGAGATTTGGTTTCCAACAGATGACACTTCAAAGACTAATATATCCATTGAATACCCGTTTAAACTTCCTCCAACATCAAAGGATGCAAAGATTATTCAAGGGAAATTTCCCTTAATTTTACTTTCTCATGGAACTGGCGGAAACAGAATTAGTCAAATGTGGCTTGCGTGCGAATTGGCGGTAAATGGATACATCGTGGCTTCTGTTGACCATTTTGGGAATACACTTGACAATAAGATTCCAGAAAATTTTGTAAAAATATGGGATAGACCATTGGATATTAGTTTTTTGCTTGACCAGTTATTATCAAGTTCAGTTTGGGGCTCAAAAATAGATACTACTAAGATAGGAATGGCAGGTTTTTCTCTTGGGGGATATACCTCAATTGCTTTGGCTGGCGGTATGATTGATTATAAACTTCTTGAATCATTTTCTAAAACGGATGAGGGGAGAAACGAATTTAATATACCTGAATTGGGTGAATTGTCAAAACTCATTACAGAAAATATTATCAATATTGGAAACAATCAACACCGAAACTTAAAAGAAAAGCGTATTACCGCATTTGTAGCAATGGCACCCGCAATTGGACAAGGTTTCAAATATGAAAATCAATTTGAAAATGTAAATAATAGGATCTTGATTATAGGAGCAAAGAATGACGAAAGAACCCCGCCAAAAACTAATGCTAAACACTATCATCAGATGATTAAAAACTCAAAATATATAGAATTAGAGGGGGAAGTCGGACATTATATATTTATGAATGACGCTAAGTCTGATTTAAAAAAAGATGCACCCATTATTTTTAGAGATGATAAATCAGTAAACAGAAAAGAAGTGCATAAACGTGTGTCAAGGGCTATTTTAGATTTTTTTACAACTGAATTAAAATAAACTGCCACCAACATTGTATTTATGAAAAAGGGGCAGAAGTGCTAAATTTGAACATTAGTATTTCTATTTGGCATTTGTAGTTTATTGAACATTTGTGCTTTTAAGCTCCTGAAGATGAAATACTTTTTCGTTAGGCGTCATTCAAGTAAAAAAACAAGAAAATGAAAGTATTTGTTAGCTATTCACATAAAGACAGTCGTTTTGTAGACAAATTAATTGACGACTTAGTATTTGCAAATATTTCGGTAACCTACGACAAATGGTTACTAAACATTGGATATTCAATAATCTATAAAATATCAGAATATGTTTCAGAAGCTAATAAAATAATTGTTGTACTTTCTAGTAATTCTATAGAATCAAATTGGGTAAAAAAAGAACTGGCAATAGCAATGACCAGTGAGATTAATGTGAAGGCTGTGAAAGTTATTCCAATAGTATTAGATAACTGTGAAATACCAGCAATTATAGCCGACAAATTATATGCAGACTTTAGAAACAATAATAGATATTTTAACTCCTTAAGACAGATTATTTCCTCAGTAAAAGAAACAATTGACGATAGATTTGAATCAATATTTGAACGAAGAGATAACCTAGAGAAGAAATTGTCTACATTAATCGATTACCTAAATTCTAATGATATTGAAAATACAAAGAAGTATTTGATTAAAATTGACTATTTCTTAGCTGCCTTATTGGGTCACCTATGGCAGGTTCTGAAGCAATACCAAACATAAAAATATTTCAATTAAATGATGAACTCGACTTTATAGGTATTAATGGACAATCAGGAAATTATGATATCGCTTTAGTTAGTTTACTAAACTCTACAATCGATGAAAGTAGCTATAGTCTTTGTCTTTTGGAAAAAGAAATTAAGCGACTAAATCGAATTAAGGATTATTATGAAAAAAATAAGCATGAATTAAAATGTCTATTAACCTTGCAAATGAAGAGCTCCTACGGTGCCGTCCAGATACCTTGGGGTATAGGCGAATAAATATTACAAGGAATTTTTTAAGATTATTGATGAAATTTGTTGTAACCCAGAGATCGGAAAGTCGATACATAATGTAAAGAAGG
>JAYSTG010000368.1:0-3726 GCA_043719965.1 Saprospiraceae bacterium
CCAAAAGATAACTAGGTGTTTGGCTAAATGAGGATAAGCTAAATAAAGAAGATAGTAAGACAGCGCATAAAAAGCGATTAGTATAATATCTCATAGCCGTACACCACTGTGTCAGCATATTCGTGAAAGAGATTTCTTTTTTGAAGAAAGAAATAAATTTAGTAGTAAACATTCTATAATATTTATTTTGATTTTAAATATGTTAGAATTGCATCTAATACAATACCGCTTTCAAAACATCTTAAGTTATGCATATTTGGAACGCCCGATGGCCCATAGTATTCATTTACCATCCCAAATTTTTGTATAATGTTGCTGTTTATAAGTGTATTAAATACTTTATGCCTTTCCGGGCTGTTCATAATGGAAAGGTTGTATAGTAAATACCCAAGTGAGTGGCCGCAAAAACCTTCTATATTACCCGGAGCATTTGGTATAAATCCGGTTGTGGGATTTATAAACTTAAGCATTGCAATTGTAAGTTGTTTTTCAATACCGTTTTGCATAGAGGCACCAAACCATAAAGGCAAAAGCTCAAAATTAACTACAGTGTAAGGATAAAAACTTTTATCTTTTTTTAATGCCCAATCTATGTAGCCAGCTTGTTTGTTAAAAAAATTATCAGAGATTGATTGTAATAGCAACTGCTTGCTTTTCTCAAATACTGCAATCTCATTATCCTGACCTCTCAGTTTTAAATATTGTGAATAAAAATCTATAGACGAAATACATGCGGCTAATGATGGCATAGACCAATCATCGGGGTTAAAATCAGTAAGTGCTACCGGGTTTCCACCATATTCCTGACCGTCTTCTCTCACACAGTACTTTTCAGTTTCATCACCATTAAACGGTAAAAGCCAGTTTGCTTCCTTTGCATGGCTTATCTGGATATCCATTGCATATTTCAATAACTCATTGATTTGAATAAGGAAATTTATATCTCTTGTTACCTTATAATAATCTCTTGCAAGAAGTAAAATGTAAGCAGGACTTTCTGCAAACTGATTTCCATTTGCGTGCATACTTAAATCGGCCCCCATTTGAACGGAATTGGGAATTTGTTTAAATACTTTGAATTTATTGTACGTTGTTTGCAGATATTTTTTTGCTTCAGCCGAATGTCCGCAGGATAACATACCCCTGCATGCACCATGAGAATCCCGAATGTAGGAGAATGCATATTTCCTGGCACCTGCAATAAAACCTCCATCCCGGTTTTGCTGCATTTTTATACCGATTAAAGAAGATTCTATAATGTCTTTCACCCGTTGGTTATCACAGGCAATCTGACTGCCTTCTCTCAACCATTTTTCCCAATAGAGCAGTGCTGAATTTAATTTAGATGACACATACTGCTCATCAACAACTGGCATCTTACTATTGCTGATTTGCACATCATTCAGCTGATGACAGAGAGATATTGTTTTAAATTGGGAGGGCAGAATTTGTATTTTACCTGACTCAAGGGTAATAATTGAATCTTTTTCTGAAATGGATTGTCGCCCGCTAAATGCTATCTGTGCATATCGTATTTTCCAGTTGCCGCCATCTCCGTTTCCAAACAATGGCGCAATAGTATCTGCTGTAAGAAGCAATGCACCGGAAAGCTGATGAAGTTTAGTTTTAATTGCCAGGCCAGGCTTAACCAGAGCTAAAATTTGCAAAGAAAGAGGCTGCTGGCTACTATTGGTAATAACAAATTTTCTAATAAGCAACGGATCACCGGGTACTGCAAAGTCCACTACCTGAATCAAGGCATTTTTAACAACTGCACTGCCATAAAAAATACCAGTTGCCCTGATGCGGTGAAAGCCGAACTGAACTGGTTGCAATTCGTCATCAACTTTGAATAAAATGGTTTCGGAATAAATGAAGTTGGGTGAAGTATAATCCGGTCCAATGATAAAATCCCACTCACCAGCTGTATTCCCACCGCCACCGGCTATACCGTTACCAATAAAATACTTTTCGTCCCTACTGTTAAGCCATGTAACGGTATCCGGCAAAATGATATCACCAAATTGTAAAACGGGTTTTGCCTTATTGATTAGTAAAATGTTTTGTGCATATAGTAGATGGCTGCTCAAAGAAGTTATTAGAACTAATAAACAACTGGCCATCTTCCCTTTTTTCATGATTAAATATTTATTTTTTATTTAGAAATTTTTATTCAGTAACATTTTCTGTAGTGCAAGTATTATAAAAGTGTGCAAGTAACTCGCTCATCAACTTGAGACACAATGAATCAGATTCTAAACGCACACGTTTTATAGCTAACGTCAATTTCATGGCTTCCACTAAAAGAGTTTTCGCTAAAGACTTATTGTCTGATTTCCGCCTTTCAACTTAATTATTTTGCCACGCCATATAAATTCACCAGTGACACCTGGCGGAAGGGTTACTTCACCGGTTATTTTATCTTTACCTTCACGTTTGTGCATCATTGACAAATAATTTGTATCGATTATCGGCTGAAACATGAATAATGAAATGCTCCGGCCTTTTCTCCAAAATAATTTTCTTGCGAAAATGATAAACCCCATACGAGTTAAAATTTCCCTTGGGAGGGCTTATCCAATGTGCAGACCAGAATTTATTTAATAATTCAGGATTTATTCTGCGATCGACTGTCTGTCCGAATGAAATCAGCGCTCTAAATAAAAGTGCGACAAACAATATAGTTTTCATAAAGAATTTTATTGCTTATAGAAATTTAAAAACGACTGCACAATCTTGCTCTTAGAATATGAAAATTTATCACACGATTCTTCCTCATTTAAAAAGTGCGGTATAAAATAGATACCATCATGAATCTTCATGACTGACCTACACCATGAGAGATGAAAATCATAACCATCAAACGCATTATAGCCGTGTCCGAAGCTCATTGAACATTCCTCTTTTGCCCACGACTATCCATTATTTCGATTTTCTTAACGTTACCGTCTCTTGGAATGAGGCGTGAGGATTGTGACAGGTATCCACTTCCAATGTAAAATTCTGTTTTCTGTTTCTTGCCATTTTTGAAAGTAGTTTCACACGAAGCGTCATAGGGATTTAAGGAAATAAATTCAGTATACTTCAGACCTTCGAATGCTTTCAGGCTATCTTTATTTTGTGAGACAAGCAAAAGCATTTTATTCGAAAGCACTATTGAAGCAAAAGCCTTTGCATCCCCCCTAACAAGAAAGCCTGTCTTTGCCAAAGGCAGTGACTTAAAATTACCACTACCATCACCTCTAAGCACAGTGCCAATTGAACCATCTAATTGTCCAGTGAGAGGATCGGGTGAATGGTCATTACCCACAGCTATCAGATCCAAATTACCATCGAGATCGAAATCAACAACCTGCGTTCCAAATATCGGAGCAAACTGTGCCGCCTTGGGTAGTGATTTAATTGTGAATTTCCCTCGCCCCCTATTCTCTATGTAAACTGAAGCAAAATTTGTAGCCTTATAAATCATGGCATCGCGAGTAGCTTCCTCGTCAAAAATATTACGAAACGTCATTCGTCCATAAAGTTCGTATCTGGTCAACTTCCTTCGCAATCCTGTTATTTGATCGGTCATGGATTCACGATAGTGAGCCGTGTATTCTTTTCCCTCTATGTATCGGCATAAAACCGGATCGATCGATCCCGTTTGATCATAGTCCTTTGCATACACACAAACAGGTTCCGCTTCCGAGGCTTGATAAATCGAATTTAAACCCAGATTGCCTG
>JAYSTG010000369.1:0-3713 GCA_043719965.1 Saprospiraceae bacterium
TCTGCTAATGAAGTTGCATAAGGCTTTTTAAAATCAATGTTGGATGGAACTTCGAGGAAATATTGACTATTAAGTAATGAAGCAGCATACCATTGCCTAGCCTGAGGGCCTATTAATAGGGATTGTTGATTCAGTTTGTTTAACTGAATTAAACTGTTTTGACTTGGAGGCAGAAAATTTTCGTTAGCACTTATAATTCCATCTCTCTTCTTGGGATATATAAAGTGGATATTGGAGATCGTATAGGCATCACTCGGTCCAGCCATGCCTTCGACATGTAATTTTATCTCCGAATTAAGTAATTCATTTTTTATAGGAATTTCATATTCTTTAAGTTGATATCCGTTAAAGTTTTCAAGAATTACTTGTTCACTATTTATAGTGATTTTAATCTGGTGTGCCAGGAAGTTACCTGCCAACCGTATGACCAGCTTACCATCTTGTGTACCGATATATGGGTCAACAGCTTTGAATGCTTGATTATACTCTTTGGCCATTCGAGTACCGAATCCTTCACATTCATCAAAGGAGGAAAAGGCTATTTCATTGAAGAAATCATAGCGTTTATCTAATGGATTTACGTGGTATTCATAAAGTTGATCTACCATGATGAAAGAAGAAGCTTGAATCTGAGTATTACTCGGCAATATGTTCACCCGTTGAGTAAGCCCTCCATCATTCAACCAGGTCAAAAAATAAGTACTAGAGTCTGTCACCAGGCTATACTCAGGATTGAGCATCTCTGTTGATGGATTTTTAAATAAATAAACATCTAACTCGGATCTGTTTTTGGTGCCCCAAAAATAAAGCGCATCCCCTGGGTTCCAAGATCCGGGATTGGGAATATATAAGGGTAACTCTTGACCTAATTTCCAAATTTGTAATTGGGAGCTCTTGATACCAGACATAGGCACTCCAGCTCGAATCAGGTCTTCATACTTGATTTTACAAAGGCCATCTCGTGAAGTATAAAATTTATAGTAGGACTGATCATATCGGATCCATTCATTGCCATAGAGCGTATCTGTCCCTTCGATGAGTTGAGACCATCCTGGCAAAGCCTTCAGGATTACGAATAAAAACAAACTTAGGGTTCGCATATTTCGATTGAGCTAAAAAAAATTAGATTTGATCTCGGTGAAGGTTATTTTAATTTTATACTTCTTAATTACGATTATACAATTCGTATTCCTGCATTATGTATTTCGACCTTTGGGTAGGTGCAAAAATAAGGACTTCGGGCCAAAGTCTCTAGATTTTCTCCCGATAAGCATACTGATCGTTGTTAAAAACGAACAGTCCAATCTGAATCAACTCCTCCCTTTACTTTTAGCACAAAAATATCCAGGTTCTTGGGACATTCATATCGTGGATGATCATTCAGAAGATGGTTCTGTAGAGGAAGTATTAGCTCAAATGCCACTGAACCCAAATTTATGTCTTCATCAGCTAACTGGAACTTCTTTAGCCGGCAAAAAACAAAGTTTGGCTTATGGGCTGTCAAAAACAAATTTCGATTTGGTATTATTTACCGATGCAGATTGTAGACCTGCATCCAATCATTGGTTACACTTGATGCAAGCAGGTACAGCCTCGAATGAGATTGTGCTTGGATATTCACCTTATCGGCAAGAGCCTACCTGGCTCAATGATACTATTCGATTAGAAACCAACTTTACGGCTCTCCTGTATCTTGGACTGGCCGTTCAAGGACATGGGTATATGGGAGTCGGACGAAATATTTTATACAAAAAATCATTAGTCTTAGCAGGAAATATATTAGAAAAACATAATAATTTATTGTCTGGGGATGACGATCTTACGATTAACGAATTAGGTTGTAATCACTCTATCGCCATTCAACTGGACCCTGAATCTTTTGTTGAAAGCATACCCAAAAAAACGTGGAAAGCATGGCTTCATCAAAAATCCAGACATGTCAGTACAGGCAAATATTATCAACGAAAACATATAGTGATATTACTTTTCTTTTATTCTTCATTGATACTTTCATGGTGTATTCCGACCTTACTTATGTTGAAATTCCCTTTAGTTGTTGTATTATTTTTTTTAATCAAATTAGTATACTATTTCATACTTAATAAATTGTTTATCAATGTGTTAAAGAATAATTTTACATTTATCGGTTGGATGAGAGCAGAATGTTCTTATGTAATGACTTTACTCTATTTAATCCCGGCTAGCCTGATCAAAAAACCGTCACATTGGTAAACTAAGCCCAAGATTTATTGTTTGAGATAAGCAAAAAGAGTGTCCACGACAATGAATGTACTTAATAGGTCAGAAATAACCCAGTATTCGATCTCTGATTTGGCCCATTATTCCGGTATCAAATCACATACTATCAGAATATGGGAGAAGCGGTATAATCTATTATGCCCTCAAAGAAGTGGTACAAATATCAGGGGATATACAAGTGATGAGCTTAGAAAACTATTAAACATTAATAGTCTCCTCCAAGCAGGATGGAAGATCTCCAAAATAAGTGAACTAAGTACAGAGCAAATAGATTCGCAAGTAAGAGCAATACTGAACCAACAACTTATTCATCAAAACTCCGACTTTTTGATCTATGAGCTGATGGTACATATGTTGAATTTTGATGAAATTCGTTTTACTGCAATTTTTCAGCAAGCCGTAGAACATTTTGGTCTTAAAAAAACTATACTTGAGATAATATACCCTTTTCTAAAAAAAATAGGTACCCTATGGCAAGTCAATGATATCTCTCCTGCTCAAGAACATTTTGCTTCTGCCATCATCAGAAGAAAACTATTGTGTAAAATAGATGAGATGCCAAGACCTACAGACTCGAAACCATCCTTTATACTTTGTTTGCCACCAGAGGAGTATCATGAATTACCTCTATTATTTGCCCATTACTTATTGCTAGAAAAAAACATTGTTACCTATTATTTGGGAAGTTCAGTACCTGCTGATATGGCAGCCCTATCTGCTAAACAAACTGGAGCGACACATTTATTCACATTATTTATGTCTAGTTCACCCATGGAAAAATTAAAAGGATATCTTCAGACCATTCATGAACAGGCGCCTCATCTTTCGATTTTATTTTCTGGTTGTCCGGAGATGTGTAAACGACCTCTATTGAATGACTCCATTCATCATCTTCAGTCGATCGATGATTTTGAATCCGTTTTAAAATCTCTTATACAATAATAATTACCAAGAAATTTTTTTCACTTGTATTGAAGTGCTATCTTCTTCCACCTGTGTATAGGCCAAATATAAGGACTCTCTGTACTTTTCTATTACAGGGAATCCACTTCGTCGTTTGGATGAGATAGTTCCGATTGCTATGTGCTTTATAGATTGGTCAGAGGTATTGTGGATTTCTAATTGTAATTGTGCAAATTCATCGTCCTTCTCTTTCTTGTCTATATAAGTTATCGCTAAATGGTTATCGTCCAACCATATAATGTCTACCCTACCAATCGTATTATTAGTAGCTATGATGGTAGGGGCTTTAAAGTGATCTCCTCCGTCTTCAGATGTACTCCATTTAACTGTGGGTGTTCCGCCGGCTTCGGTATACCAGACTACAGCCACTTTATTATTGTGACTAGCTATAGCAGGGCCATTCACTGGGCAACCATAGATTTTCCAATGATCTTCGAATACTGGTTTGGGTTCTGACCATTGGCCTAAATTATATCTGCTGAAATAGATAT
>JAYSTG010000370.1:0-3706 GCA_043719965.1 Saprospiraceae bacterium
AAGTAAAAGTACTTTATAAGCGGAAGCTATCACATCGAGAAGAAAAGGTCTGATGACTCCTATAGTCGTATCAGATCCCGATGATTAATATCGGGATGCTGATAACATCATCAGTCACTCGTAGGAGATCCATTTTGTCCATGTGATGAAACGCATTATTTTTTAAATTTTAAATTTTATTTTTTATGAAGCATTCAGAAAAATCACACCAGAGTCTCACACCAGAGTCTCACACCAGAGTCTCACACCAGAGTCTCACACCAGAGTCTCACACCAGAGTCTCACACCAGAGTCTTTATATTGTATGTTTTTCGTTCTTATTGATATCATTGCCTTCATGTGATAAAAGTGGTTACGTAGCAACACCAAATGTAGATTCAAATGTCGAGAATTATCAGAATTTGGACAACTCAAAATCAAATGCAAATACAGGTATAAAGCCGAGTAGCAAAGCACTGAACAAATTTGCTAAAAGCTTTGCAAAGTCAATGGCTGATCATGAATTTAATAAATTCGTGAAAGCTGAACTCACCAAAGAATGGGGTGGCGACCTTCAGTTTTTAGTTCATCAGCAATATAATGTACCGTTGAATGGAGAAGCAAAAAGTTTCAAGTCCATGCTGGCTGCGAATGATTTGGATCCAAGTTCAGAGGATGAAATAATTAATTCCAAAAGAATACGGATTTTAGCCACTGAGCATACTTATGAGAGATTAGCTAAAAGTGATTATGGAGATCTGGTAGTCTTGATCGAGCCAGAAAATGAAAAATCTTTGACCATAGAAGGATATACTATTCAAGGCAAACCGGTAATTTTTTCTGCAAAATCTGAACCCGAATTTCCTACATTTATAGTTGGATATTGTGAAATATGTAATGAACAACAAGCGAGTGAAATCACTGATAAGCCGAAAGAAGATCCAAGTAAAATAAGAAGAACGAATGGGTATGGAGAATATGTGACCTGGCTCCAAATTCCAGATCTTGACCCTGTTGAAAGCTGGTGGGATGGGAAACCGGAAATGAGGCTTACTGCTATTGTATATAATAGTAATATGTCAGCAATTGAAAAAGTGAAAGATGCACCATTGGGTGGAAATTCTGGGTCAAAATGGAATAGGTCCAGCTGGCAAAATGGTATTAATTTTGGTACTGACCCTGACTTTCAATCAAAAGGTTATTGGATATTTAATTGGTATTATACACAATGGCATGGTACAAGCTATTTAGTAAAAATTTGGGAATTAGATGATAATGGCAGTCAATTAATGCTTACACTTGTTGTAGGATCCTACACTTTTGTCTATACAGGCATTAAATCCGGTGATGATCAGTTAGATGAGCAACAGATTAGTTATCCGAATGCTACACCGAGTATACACAATACCGGAATTATGAATTATAAAATCAACAATATCCAATAAATTACATCAAAATGTTTAATCAGAAATGCTTGAGTTTGTTTAGAATACTGATACTCTCATCAATAATTTGTTTTTATTCTACTTCGTGTGAAAAGAGTGATGTCAGAAGAAATGATCTTTTGGCTGGCACCTGGATACTCAAGTCTGTTTATCTCAGCACGAATGAGATATTGACTTTCGATACTCATTCCATTACTTTTGATGGTAATAACGAGCAACAATCAGGAGATGGAGTTTTGAAATTCAGAAAAGATACGATCCCTTTCGTCTATGAGTATTATAAAGATGCTGGGATCTCTGCTTTGAATATGTATATCGATTTAAATAAATATCCTCCTACTTCCATGAATTATGCCACGATAGGTGCACTCATTGTATATGATGTTGCAATTAAAAAAGATCAACTTACCTTGATTTCTACCATTCCACTGCTTGTCAATGGCAACAGAAGGGAAATTATTCATTATAGATTGGAAAGAGAGTAGATATTTTTTAGAAATAGGCTAGTTTCTCTAGCCTATTTCTAAATTTATTCAATATACTAAGATAAAATGTGTACCCAGTTTTTTAATAAACTTTGCTGGATTATCCTTTTAAGTTTTTGTTTTATTAAAATAAAAGCCCAAAAAGAATTTAGTACGCATATTAAATTTGGCTACTTCAACACTCCTTGGGATTCAGGAAGGTCCGGATATCAAAACCCTACACCGGGTAAATATTTTGGATTTGGATGTGAATATAATTTTACCAGGAAAGTAAGCTTTAAATTTTCTGTCTTAAGCGGCAACCATAGATATTATGATGCAGGTATTTTTACTAATGACCCGACTCATGGAGTATGGCCAGACGGGACAAATAGTTCAGTTTATAATTTTATCGTTGGAAGTGAAATATTATTTAAAATTATTTCCCTAAATCGTTTCAGTTTAAAAGCTGGAACTGGTATAGGTATATTAAATTTTGTGAGAACATTTACGACTCGAACTGAATTTGATCAAGGTGGTAGACATATTATTCATTGGAATAATTTAGATCAGTCGGCCTTTCACGATTTGTTATTTCCGGTCTCCATGATTCTAGAATATCGTTTGAGAAAAAAGATTGGTCTTTTTCTTGATACTGGAGCTTTTGTAGAACCGGATTTCCCTATCATGGGGTTGCATATAGGCTTAGGAGGATATGTGACTTTTTGACTAAGTATTCTAAATATCTTCACTCAGTTTCTTTCAATAACAAGGCCGTCGTCCGATCATATATCTCCTGAGCACGCGTGGGAGTCGAACCTATAGATAGTATGCCCAATTTCCCATGTTGGGCAATAGCCCCGATCAGGTGAAACATTACCCCTTCCTGAGTGCTGCCATCAAAATGGAGACCATTACAAATCGCTACATCGATCAAGTCGATTGGAGTCAGCTTTTTAAATTGATCATATACCAAGGCATCCGTAGCTACGTAATAGCGGGTTTGCCCATTAGGCATAATATATTCTCCAGACTTGTAGTCATATTTTCCATTCGTTAGTAGCTGTAACATCAGATAGGGATGGGTAGTACCTCCTTTTCGAAGATTGATCTCAATAGCATAATGATGCCAGGTCTGACCCTCTTTAACAGACACAAAATCCACTCCAAAGCGCCCCAATACTCCCAATGAGGCCATATGAGTAGCCACCTGATGGCCTAAATCTCCTATCTCTTTTCGATATGCCGGATCCGCTGGAAAACTAGCCCCCAAATAGACCTGGCCTGATTCACCACCTAAAATTTGATCATGCGTAGATACGATCTCGATCTCTTGCAAGGGATTGATGACACACTGCACCGAAGGCGAGGTTTTGATCTGACCTTCTACAAAAGCCTCAAGTATCCCACCCATCTCCTCCATTTTCTCGAAAAATAACTCGATACTAAGATCACTAGCTACCGTCTTAAGATTAAGACCGAGATTCACGGATGTGATGTCCTGACCATGATCGTAGGTATATATCGCATTGCCATCTCCAGAAAATCCTTCATTCAATTTAAGTACCGCTTTACGAATCGATGGTTGAATGACTTTTAATTCTTTTAAAGCACTGACCAAGTCATCAACTGTGTAAAGGTTTTCAAATCCCGGAGGTACTGATACTCCGGAGTTTCTAAAAATATCTCTACTACCTGTCTTTGACCCCCAATGTGATAAATCTGATGGACATCCATATAATGGTAATTCCAAAGCCAAGGCCAAACGCTCTTCCAAAGGAGTGACATTGAAAGCGGAGATATGGGCTACATGATCAT
>JAYSTG010000038.1:0-5838 GCA_043719965.1 Saprospiraceae bacterium
GTCCAATTGATTACTCCATCGACACTACGTTGCCATTGAATAGCCGGGTTTGGATATGGAGTACCGAGTAACCTTGCTTTGAGCATATTGTCTTCGCAGATATTGAGTATCATATCCGGAGTGATCAAGGCTCGAGGTCCACAAGCACGAAAAGATATATTATCTATGGCCAGATCATTGCCGTTGCCTCCGGGTGCATTGTTTTGTAAAGCTAATCTTAAGGTGTCTTGCCCTGTGGCAGTAGTGAATGTAAAACCCACCTTATTCCATCTTTCGGATTGTGGTATAGCCCCTGTATTGTATTTGATCAAACTATCCAATAGGAAGGAAACATTGGGTAGGATATGACCCGTGACGGGGGTTTTAATCAAATTGATGATATCAGCAGAAAACTCATAAAGTGTATTTTCACATAAGCCGGTAATCGTTTGTTCGTAGAATATACCGGGAGTATAACTTGCATTGACGACCATCATATATCCATTAGGGTCATTACTATTGTCTTTCATGGAGAGCCAGGTACCGTAAAGCCCAGGCCAATTGGTATTGTTCGTAATCACATAATATCCATCACCCGGCGGGTTGGATAAAGAATATTGATACCCTGGAGCTATTCGCGGGTCAGGCACTAACACATTGGTCGCTCCACTACCAAAATCACCCCCTCTAAATATATTCTCTCCTAGACTGCCGGCACAAGTCTGACCATACGACAGGCATATCGTACATAAAAAGGACATCAGGCTTACGACCCTAAATACTAGATTTTTCATTAACGATTCATCTAAAGACCACAACATAAGCAAACCATTAGTCCGGCTCATATAACATTAACGTTTCCAGGATCTTTGCTATTTTGTCAAATGGATATTTATGTACCAAATAAGAATGTTTAGCCTTTTTATCCGGGTCCCAGCTATTAGAGCCATCTTCATTACACACGAAGGTACCGCCTGTGATGACATGAAAATATTCCTCAGGGTCTCGTACTGCACATAATACTGCTGTTTGATCCCAGGAGTTTCGATTTAAGGATGTTTTGTTTTCATAGTTGGATAAGCAGTACTGATATGCCCATTGTACAGGGCTGTTTCGACTACCTTTCGTTACGACTTGTTGTCCAGTCATTATTTTTACTCCGATCTCCACGCCGCTAAACAATATGGGAGTCGGCCAATGCTGGATGGCATACCTGGATGCGGCAGCATGTTTATTGACATTAAATTCGCTGCCTTCGGGAAATGCGCCGGCCATAGCGACCCATTTTTTTACTTTTTTTGCAACCAAGTCTTTACCCAATAAGGGGCTATATTGATCAGGCAAGGATTTCAATAAGGCAGCTAGATTAGATAGAAAACCTACCGAGACGATGACCACACTTTGATCCTTTTGATTAGCTAATACTTTTCGATAGACCTCTACTGCACTTGGATAGTCATTATTCGTCTTAAGCTTAGGTAAGTATTTTATTACGACGGAATCATTCCAATGATTGGGGCATGAAAATTTAGGAGCGGAGCTGTCTGGCGCTCCTATCGGAATATTGGGTTTTTTAAAATATAGGTTGTATGCTTCAAGGGTAGGCGCGATATATGGATATCCATCGCTTGCCAGCGTGGCTAATATCTCACATTCGCCCTGAGCTGCCAACGCATGCAATACTGCGATGGCACCTACATCATCATAGTCAGGACCTATATCAGTGTCAAAAATGATGTTGACTTTATCTTTATTTTTTTGTGCCCCTGCGAATAAAACAAATCCAAATAGAAAAAATGAAGTGATTAAGCTCTTAAATAAAGTACTCATACAGTTTAAATATACTACTTATGAACTTAGAAAATCACACTGGTCTCTATAATTTTTTAATTGACCTGAAATCGTCATTTAAATCTTCACTTGGTCATCAATCTTCAGATATCCACATCCATTCTTTCATCTTACCTGTAATTGTTTAATCTCAATTAACTTTGTCCTCCATCATGTCAGACATTATCAGACTACTCCCGGATGCTATAGCCAATCAGATTGCAGCTGGTGAAGTCATCCAACGCCCAGCATCTGTAGTAAAAGAACTATTGGAAAATGCCATCGATGCAAGAGCGACCCGCATTCAATTATTGATCAAGGAAGCCGGCAAGGCCTTGATTCAAGTGATAGATAATGGTACAGGCATGTCTGAGACAGATGCACGTATGTCATTTGAGCGACATGCCACTTCCAAAATCAGCAAGTCAGAGGACCTACAACACATCCGGACGATGGGATTTCGTGGTGAAGCCTTAGCCTCGATGGCCGCAGTAGCTCAGGTCGATCTCAAATCGAGATTACACGATCGAGATCTAGGTACTCGTATCCGGATTACAGGATCCATACTAGAAAAACAAGAGCCTATTCAGACTACTGCCGGTACAAGTTTTTCTGTGTCTAATCTATTTTATAATGTACCTGCTCGAAGGAAGTTTTTAAAATCCGATGCTGTCGAGCTGCGTAATATCCTCGAAGAGTTCGAGCACATAGCACTGGCTTATCCGGAGATCGAAATGTCTTGTCATCACAATGATCATGAGCTCTATGCATTATCTAAGGGCAATTTAAAGCAGCGCATCATCTCTTTGTTTAATAAAAATATGGGCGATAAGATCGTCGCTGTAGAAGAGCACACGGACCTGGTCAATATCGCAGGATTTGTAGGAAAGGTAGAGGCTTGCAAAAAAAAACGTGGTGAACAATATCTTTTTGTAAATCGTCGCTATATCCGCAGCACTTACTTGCATCATGCTATCCGTGCAGCATATGAATCCTTGATCTCCGGTGACGATCACCCATTTTATGTATTGTTTTTGGATATCGATCCGGCAAGAATCGATGTCAATGTGCACCCTAGTAAACATGAGATTAAGTTTTTGGATGAGCGCATCATCTATCAATATATCCGTGTGGCTACCAGACATGCGCTGGGTCAGTATGCGCCCTTGGCTTTGGATTTTGATGCTATAGATAAGGGACTTAATCATACGATAGGCACCAGTGGATATAGAAATAATGCAGGACCAGAAAATTCCACTACCTATCAAGAGACCCAAGGATATCAAAAAGATTTTTCAAGTAGCCCGCCTTCAAAGGATTGGCGAAAACTATATGAAGGTATAAAACCTACAGGCGAATCTGCACCGACTCAGGCCGTGCTGATCGGCAGCCAAATGAATGAGATCGATTCGTTTTCAACCTTGGGGATTTCGATCCAGATGTCTACCAAACCTGGAGAGCCACATGCCGATCCTAAAATACCTTACCAACTCCATCACGCTTACATCCTCACTCCTATCGCATCAGGTTTTATAGTGATCGATCAGGAAGCTGCGCATCAGCGTATATTATATGATCGTTGCCTGAAGCACATGTCCGATCAAGCCGCACCGAGCCAGCGCAGTTTATTTCCTACCACTGTTCAGGTTTCCGGGTCTGACTTTGCAGTTTTAAATCAGATGATTCCAGATTTTAAACATTTGGGGTTTGATATGGAACCCTTTGGATCCAATAGTTTTATAGTGCATGGAGTCCCGATGGATTGGAAGGAATCCAATGCTGTACAAAACTTTATAGAAGCCTTATTGCGTCATTATATCGAAGAGTCAGATCAAAAAATCAATACTTCACAGTATATAGCAAAATACGTAGCCCGCTATCAAAGTATAAAATCGGGTCAAAAACTGTCTATAGAAGAAATGCAATATCTGATCGATGAGTTATTTGCTTGTGAGGATGCGGCCTGGGGGGTATTTGGTGGGAGGTGCTATATTAATATGGGGTTGGAGGAGGTGAGGAAGAGAATGGCGATTTGATTTGAGAATATTGTATAATTGGGCTTTATAGTAAATTCCTATAGAGAGAATTCTGAATCCCCACCTACAAAAAACCGTGGACCGTTGTGCATCAGGTGGTGGGACGACAATCAAAGTGAGTAGAAATAGTTAAATTGGGGATTATGAAAGCAGGAACATACAATATTGATTTAGGGTTTGACCAGATTTTGGCTTTGGTGAGGCAATTACCCAAAAAGGATAAAATTCACCTTTCAAAAGAACTTGAGAGAGAGATTATTGATACCAAGCTGACGACTTTATTGAAGGCTTTCAAAACTGACGACCTTGACCAAGAGACCATTAACAAAGAAGTAGAAATTGTAAGAACTGAACTATATGCCAAGTCAAAGGCCAAGCAAAGTAATTATCGACACTAATCTTTGGATTAGCTTTTTAATTGGCAAAGAGTTACAAAACCTTAAAGACCTAATTACTACAGAAAAGGTTAGGCTCATTATAGCAGAGCAATTAATCACCGAACTCAAAATAGTTACCACAAGACCAAAACTTCAAAAGTACTTTTGAGCAAGAAAAAGAAGCTGAGTTAATTTCCTTTCTGGACATAGTCTCAGAAAAAGGGAAGATTAAAAATATTAAACAAATTTGCCGTGACCCTAAAGATGACTTCTTATTGGCCTTATCCAAAGAGAGTAAAGCGGATTATAGAAACCCTTGTTTCTTTCTTCTTAACCGCAAATATCCTATGTATAAAATTCCACGGTTACACCTACACATATTGAAATTAATTGTATTCTTTTGTCTTGTATACTAGCAAAGGGTTTCCCCAAGTTTCTAAATTTCCTTTAAATTTGAGTTTAAATCAAAAAGCAATGGATAGTATACTTTTATATACCAAGCTTTCAAGCTTGCCTGATAACATGAAGTCAGAAGTTGCCAACTTCATTGACTTTTTATTGAACAAAAATAAAAAGCCTTCAAAAACTAAGGCTAAGTTTGGCAGTGCTAAAGGTATGTTTAAAATGAAAAAGAATTTTGATGACCCCATAGAAGACTTTAAAGACTACCAGTAATAATGAAGTATTTACTCGACACCCACGTACTTATTTGGTTTCTTAATGGGGACAAATCTCTTACCACTAAAGCACGAAAAGCTATTGAATCTCAGAATGCAACTAACTTTATCAGTATAGCCAGTATATGGGAAATCGCAATAAAGTTAAGTTTAGATCGGCTTTCAATGAAAGTTCCAATCGAAAAGCTTAGCAATGAACTTGAAAAAAATAATTTTCAACTTCTTCCAATAACTTTTAACGACACTGTAATTTTATCAACATTAACATTTCATCATCGTGACCCTTTTGACAGAATAATAATCTCACAATCCATCACTAATGATTTTACAATTATATCAAAGGATAAGGAATTTTCTGCGTATAAAATAAAGCTGCTTTGGTGAATTCAACTAATTGCTTACAACGAGGATATTTGCAAAACAGGGAAAATCAACCATATCGTGTATATCATGATGGAAAACAGATCATTTGATCACACGCTTGGACGGCTATACTCCAGTACAGATCAACCCAAGGTCTCAACCAGCCAATACCACTCCTGGGGTCTTTACACCTCCATCGGTATTATTTTTATTTATCAAGGATAATCAACGAAGGACTTATTACATTTGATCACCTAATATGGGAATAAAAAACAAATATTCAGAGTTTTCCATCACTGATGATCCTGATTTACTACTAGACCTTTATAATATTCCAAAGGTATTGAGGACCTCACTTCTGGATCTTTATGATGCTAGTCAGGATGAAAATGATAAAACTGCCATACCCTCCCTCATCAAACTGATAGAGAGTTATCCACATGTACCTCATTTTAAAAATTATTTATCAGTAGCATATAGCCTACGAGGCCAATACCCCAAAGCCATAGCTACCACACAACAAATAATCATAGATCACCCCGACTATCTCTTTGGCAAAGTCAATCTCGCCCTGGA
>JAYSTG010000371.1:0-10440 GCA_043719965.1 Saprospiraceae bacterium
CAATCTGAAACGAAAAGCTAAAAGGCAAGTCAAAGATATAGCACAGGAACTCATCAAACTATATGCTGCCCGTCGCGCCAGTAAAGGCCATGCCTTTGCACCGGACAATTATTTACAACATGAGCTCGAAGCATCTTTCATCTATGAGGATACACCGGATCAGCTGAAGTCAACGATGGAAGTAAAGTTTGATATGGAGAAGGAATACCCTATGGATCGCATGGTATGTGGTGATGTGGGCTTTGGTAAAACTGAAGTTGCGATTCGAGCAGCATTTAAAGCCATCTTGGATGGAAAACAAGTAGCTGTCATGGTACCCACCACAATATTAGCCGTGCAACATTATAAAACATTTAGCGAACGACTCAAAGAATTTGATGTCAAAATCGATTATATCAATAGATTCAGATCGACCAAGGAGAAAAATGACATTATCCAAAAAACCAAAGAGGGAAAAGTGGAGATCCTTATAGGTACTCATGCTTTGGTAAATGATGATATTCAGTTTAAAGATCTCGGGTTACTGATCATCGATGAGGAACAAAAATTTGGGGTGGCTGTAAAAGAAAAATTACGCAAACGAAAAGTGAATGTCGATACCCTTACATTGACAGCTACTCCAATCCCGAGAACATTACAGTTTTCGCTTTTGTCTGCTCGAGATATGTCAGTCATGCGAACGCCTCCATCTAATCGTCAACCTGTGCACACAGAGCGAATCACCTTCAATGAAGCCACAATCCGAGATGCCATCCACTACGAAGTAAATAGAGGTGGCCAAGTATTTTTCGTACATAATCGGATAGCCTCCTTGCCCGAATTGACGATGATGTTAAAAGAGCAATGCCCTACTGTCGAATTCGTATTTGCTCATGGCCAGATGGACCCTAAAAACCTTGAACAAGCTTTACTCGATTTTGTGGATAGAAAAATTGATGTCCTGGTCAGTACCAATATCATAGAGATGGGACTTGATATACCCAATGCCAATACCATGTTTATTCACAATGCACATCAGTTTGGCTTGAGTGACATCCATCAGCTCCGAGGAAGAGTAGGTCGATCTAATAAAAAAGCCTATTGTTATTTGATAGCACCTCCCGTATCGACCCTTACTTCTGAGGCCAGGCAACGGCTAAAAACCATCGAAGAACTATCTGATCTGGGTAGCGGATTTTATGTCTCTATGCGCGACCTGGATATCCGGGGCGCGGGGAATATGCTAGGGGCTGAACAAAGTGGTTTTATTTCTGACATAGGTTTTGACACGTATCAAAAAATCCTGGATGAAGCTATACAAGAATTGAAAGAAGAAGACTTCAAAGAGGTATTCAAAGATGAGCTGACTAAGAAAAAAGATTTTGTCCGTGATTGCACGATTGATACGGATGTAGAATTATTAATTCCTGACACTTATATTCAAAACATTCAGGAACGATTGAGTATGTACACGGAGCTCGATGGATTGCAGGACGAAGCTGCTATAGAAAAATTTATGGAGAAACTGCGTGACCGATTTGGTCCATGGCCTCTACAAGTGATCGAATTATTTGAAGGCTTACGCATTCGATGGATTGGCAAAAGACTGGGCATGGAGCGAATTCTGTTTAAAAATCATAAACTCCGATGTTACTTTTTAGGCAATGCGAAATCCAGCTTTTATGAAACTCCTTTTTTCCAGGAAATGCTGAAGTTATTATCCACCTATGAATTTAAAAAGGATTGGCATCTGAAGCAAAGTAACGAAAGTCTCATCTTGGGTAAAGACCATATCAAACATTTAAAAGAAACAAAAAAGGCATTGGAGCATTTATTAAGCAAGACAGAGGAAAAAATTGCCGTCATTCCCTAACAGTTTTTGAATAAATGTTGACCCATTTGCGACATTAATAAGATTCCTATTGATATTGAATCTAATCTTCATTCAATGTCTTTAGCACATCTACAGCCAATATGATACAAGCTAGTTTCAGGAGTAGTAAAAGATCGAGAGGAAATTTTATACCCGTGGCAATAATTAGGAGCACATACAAAAGATCCGCCTCGAATTACTTTTTCAGTTGCTGGATCATATGATCCATTTGCAAGTCCACCATAGTCAAATCTCCAATTCTCACACCATTCCCATACATTGCCTGAGAGGTCATTAAACCCTAAAGGACTAGATTTGAATCTACCTACTGGTGCAACCGACTCGTATCCATCCAAGTTTTTAAATATTTCAGGAAAATCGCCTTGCCACACATTTCCATAAATGCTATCACCAGACGACCACTCATTTCCCCATGAATAATTGAAGGCATCATTGCGTCCATTTCGAGCGGCATGCTCCCACTCTATTTCGTTAGGTAATCGTTTTCCTCTCCATGTACAATAAGCGACAGCATCGTACCATGAAATCTGTGTCACAGGTTCATTCATTATGGCTTGTCTATCTAACTTACCTTTTGGATAAAGCCAATATGCACTATCCACCAATCCCCAAGATCGGTCACGGATATCAAAGACTCCTGCATTACCAAACTTTTCAGCATCTGTCTTAAAGTGTTTTACTTGAACAAATTCCATGAATTGACCAACAGTCACCTCGGTACTATCTAATAAATAGGTATGAACAAACACATGAGCTGTATCTCCAGTCTTTTCATCTTTTAAAGAAAGCGGCCCCGCGGATACCAAGATCATTCCAGGCTCTTTTATTGGCTTGATGGAGGATTTTTCAATTGGCTTCAATGAAATTCCTGCTGGTAATACAAAAATCGGTTGTGTGCTGTTGGATTTTTGGGGATTAAAGCCCTGCTTACATGCTGATACAGCAAAGAATATATAAAGTAAGCTAAAAAGACGACCAATGAATGGAATCACCATACAAAATTAATCATTAGAATGCAGCAAAATTAAACTTATCGCATACCATTTGTTGTTATACTATTAATTTTAATTCATGAAACCAAAAAAGACACTGCTAAGAATCATAAGTAAGGCCGGTACAAAAGTATTGTATACTGCCTTATTACTTTATTATGCATTTAGGCGCTCAGACTTGCCTGCATGGGCTCGATCTGTCGTGATAGGGGCTTTAGGCTATTTATTGAGCCCAATAGATTCTATACCTGATTTGACTCCGCTAATAGGCTATACTGATGATTTGGGTGTATTGTCGTATGGCTTAGTACTCATTGCTGCTTATATCAACGAGGATGTTCGAAAACAAGCTCGACTTAAGCTGAACCGTTGGATGGGTTATCACTTGGACATTGAAAGTGTGCAGAAAGTAGAACATATTCTATAAGTCGAGTAATCCATATGGAAGATTTAAGATCACTACTTTTTTATCCAGATCTATATCCACGATAAGTTCTTCCGCTAATGGAATGGAAACCGTGCGGTCAAGGTAGTTTACTATGGCCAAATCTTGACCAGGAAGTTCTTTGACTGAAATAATTTCTCCTATCTGGCCTGCTTCAGTATCGATGACTGTAAAACCAATCCATTCGGAATCATTGATTTCAACCTCATCCTCATCTGGAGACACTTGATCTGGGAATACAAACACCTCTTGTTGTACTATGACACGGGCAGCCTTATCATCGGGAAGGTCTTCAAACTGGACATCCACTAAATCGGCATGAGATCGAATGGATGTAACAAAAAAAGGAGCCCATACGCCATCTACTTTAATCAAACATTTATTCAAGGTATTCCAAGTCTGTTCATATCCAGGATAGCTGTCGATTAAGACATTGCCCTTATATCCTATAGTTTTGGCAATCTGGCCTATAGCAAGTAATGATTCTGAAAATGGTGTAGCCACTAATTATATCTGATAATCCATTGTTTTAACCTAAACCCTTTTGTAGCTCTTGATGTCCAAGGCACCGTATTGGTACAAGTATTTACCTTATCGTTACAGTCAAAAATGTGACACTCCCGATAAACTAATCCTACGCCTTTAGTATATTTTTCAATGGAATACCGTTTTGCAAGAATATCTTCTGCATCCGTTTGCAACACGGTAATTACATCATTAAAATTAAGCAACCCTATTTTTTCTGGATGAGCTCCATCCTGGGTTTTAAAAAATTCCCAGCCCTCATAAATAGCGATAGATTCACCTTCTACATTAAAATCCTGATCCTTTTTAATCAAGGCAAGCCCATTCCATGTTTGATTTTTTAGAATGGGAAATACCAGTTTGATGAAATGAAGATTAGATTCATTTCGAATAACCTTTTGCTCCAATATTCTACCTGAATAGCTTGCAGAGGGCACCCATGGCTGCGTTAAAGTTTTTTTATTGGATCTTAATATAAAGAATATTTCTCCAAGGCTGTCTCTGGATTGGGAGATGATCTCTTCTCGGATAAAAGTATGCACAGAGTCCAGAAATTTTCCTTGTCTAAAAAGAATAGAGTCTACTTCATACTCCAAAAATTTACCTACTTGCAATGGGAAAAATGCTTTGTCGCTTTCTACATCGACTTGTTCCCTCTCATTTTTTACACAAGAAAAAATAAAAACAATAGCGAATATCGCTATTCGAATTAATCGGTTCATTAATTATGATTTATCATTTGACCTGAATGAATGATTCCCCCACCAATGACATCGTCACCTTCATAAAAGACGGCTGATTGTCCTGGAGCGATAGACTTAGCAGCTACATTAAATCTAACGTGAGCAGTAGTAGAACCTGTGTTTTCAAGCATTCCCCAGGTACCAGTATCTCGATATCTGACTTTGATGATACATTCCATAGTAGTACCATCATATTTTTGCCAGTTGGTTTTATACACTTGCATTTCATTACGCTGAAGGTCTTGTTCCTTTCCCAATACCACTATATTTTGCTCTGGAATGATCTCTGTGACGAACATGGGTTCTCCAAAAGCTTTACCCAGTCCTTTTCGCTGCCCTACAGTATAAAAAGGATATCCTTCATGTACACCAAGTTTATTTCCCATCCTATCTATATAGACCCCCCCTTTAAGGCTTGCTTCCAATTCAGGTCTTCTTCGTTTCAAAAATCCACGATAATCATTATCCGGTACAAAACAAATTTCGTAACTCTCTGCTTTTTTAGCAAGCTCAGCGTAGCCACGCTCATCAGCCATGGCTCTTACTTCAGGTTTCACAAAATCAGCGAGCGGAAATATCGTGCGTTCCATACAGGTCTGACTGAGACCCCAAAGTACATAAGATTGATCTTTGGAGGTATCTTCTGCTCTGGAGATATATTTACGTTTATTCAATTCTTTGATACGAGCATAATGTCCTGTAGCAATCCACTGACAGTCTAACGCGTCAGCCCTTTTAAGTAATGATTCCCATTTGATATGAGTATTACACAATACACAAGGATTGGGGGTACGGCCTGCCAGGTATTCCTCTACAAAATTATCAATTACGTAGTCCCCAAATTCTTCGCGGATGTCTATGATAAAATGATGAAATCCCATTTTTACTGCTACAGCTCTTGCATCATTAATGGAGTCCAAAGAACAGCAACCTGTTTCTTTTTTTGATCCTCCACTATTAGCATAATCCCAGGTCTTCATAGTGATACCGATCACCTCGTATCCTTGTTCGTGCAAAAGCATGGCTGAAACAGTACTATCGATACCGCCACTCATAGCTACTAATACTCTACCGAGTTTACTCATATTTAAGAAGGGCAAAGGTAAGGTTATTGATTGAAAATATAGTTTTAACAATTTCTAACCCCTGCTACCCTAATTTATCAAGTTGCCAGTTAGATCAACCGTATAATTTTACAATTTGTAAATCTCCTGACCTATTTCCTACCTTTAGCATTTGAAGAATTTTCATCAAGTCTATTTAATATGGTTCGATCATTGTTTTTAGCCTATGTTATAACCACTTTATGGTGTGGTTTAGCTTGCAAAGAATCTGATAAGCAGCTCCAGGATAAAAAAAATGTAATTGAGCCCTATCGACCAGTTTTTCATTTTACCCCACCTTCACATTGGATGAATGACCCCAATGGTTTATTTTATTTTGAAGGAGAGTATCATCTTTTTTATCAACATTATCCTGATTCAACCGTATGGGGTCCGATGCATTGGGGTCATGCTGTCAGCGCTGACCTGGTACATTGGGAGCATCTGCCCATTGCATTATATCCTGATTCATTAGGTCTTATATTCTCTGGAAGTGTTGTTATAGATGAAAATAATACGAGCGGATTCGGTCAAGAAGGACGACCGCCTTTAGTTGCCATATTTACACATCATAATATGGATGATGAAAAAGCTGGAAGAGAAGATTATGAAAAACAAAGCATAGCTTATAGCAATGATCGTGGAAGAACTTGGACTAAGTATGCTAATAATCCTGTACTGATCAATCAAACGGGAAGTCGTGATTTTAGAGATCCTAAAGTTTTTTGGTATGAGCTTACCAAGTCTTGGATTATGATCACTGCAGTACAGGATCACATAAGATTATGGTCATCTGACGATCTCAAAAAATGGAAATATCAAAGTGAATTTGGTAAAGAATGGGGATCACATGGCGGAGTGTGGGAATGCCCGGACTTGTTTCCAATAATTACCGAAGACACTCATGATACGGTGTGGGTGTTATTACAAAGTATCAATCCAGGTGGCCCTAATGGTGGAAGCGCGATTCAATATTTTATAGGAAATTTCGATGGAAAAAATTTTACCCTCCATCCTGAGTTCATTCCGTTAGTCACTGACGGCAAAGCAATGTGGGTCGATCATGGACCGGATAATTATGCAGGAGTGACATGGTCTGGCATACCAGCATCTGATGGTCGCAGATTGTTTCTTGGTTGGATGTCCAATTGGTCCTATGCAACCGTAGTTCCTACAAAGACCTGGAGAAGTGCCATGACTATTCCAAGGTCCTTGACTGTTAAAAATACCGATAAAGGCAAGAGGTTAATTTCAACTCCAATAATAGAGCTGCAATCCTTGAGGAAAAAAACAATCCCTTTAAAACCGATGACCTTTCGAGATACTTTAGATATCACTAAAAATTATAGCTTTAATCTATCTAGCTTCGAACTGGAATTGGAATTCGATGTAGATAGTATCACAGGAAAGATTTTAGAAATAGAAATTGCCAATGATACTGGGGAAATCTTCAAAGTAGGTATTGACCATAAGCTCAATATGTTTTATATGGATCGAAGGCAATCTAGTTTAAATCGGTTTTCTACTTCCTTCGCATCCTCGATTCATTTGGCTCCCAGGGTAAGATTTTCTAATAAAATCAAGATGCAGTTGTTTTTTGATCAAGCTTCATGTGAGCTTTTTGCAGACGAGGGAGAAACTATAATGACAGAAATATTTTTTCCAACTCGTCCATTTCATCACTTCAGGATCCTATCTCCCGGATCAACCACCCAATTGCTTAAGGCCAATATATACCTATTACATTAAGATTGAATTTCCTAAATGGAAGCTGTCATCAAACCCGATATCGTATTGATAGGTGCTGGTATCATGAGTGGTACTTTAGGCGTATTATTAAAAGAATTAGAGCCTACACTGACTATAGCTATTTTTGAAAAATTAGATCAGGTAGCGCTTGAAAGTTCTGATGCCTGGAATAATGCAGGCACAGGTCATTCTGCATTTTGTGAATTAAACTATACTTCCGAGCTGGAAGATGGGAGCATAGACATTTCAAAAGCTATAAAAATAGCCACTGCCTTTGAGCGGTCAAAAGAGTTTTGGTCTTACCTCATCGAAAATAATAAAATCCAACATCCAGAATCTTTTATCAGAAAAATACCTCATATGAGTTTTGTATGGGGCGAAAAAAATGTTAGATTCTTAAAACAAAGACATACGCTTCTCTCGAATCACCCTTTATTTTATGACCTTCAATATTCTGAACAATTAGATCAACTCCATCAATGGATGCCCTTAGTCATGGAAAGTCGAGAGCATGAAGTACCATTTGCTGCTACATGTATGGATATCGGTACTGATGTTAATTTCGGAGCTATCACAAGGTCCTTATTTGAGTATTTATCTTCTCAGCAGGGTGTACAAGTCTATACCAAGCATGATATAAAAGATATATTCAAGAATGATGATAATCACTGGAGTCTTAAAGTCATAGATGAAAATAATAATCAAAAGATTTGGATTGAATCTGCTTTTGTCTTCATAGGAGCAGGAGGAGGAACATTGCCCTTGCTTGAAAAAACTAATATCCATGAAGCGCAGGGGTATGGTGGTTTTCCGATTAGCGGGCAATGGTTGATTTGTAAAAATGAAGAAGTCATTTATCGACATAGTGCTAAAGTCTATGGCAAAGCGGAAGTCGGAGCTCCTCCAATGTCTGTACCGCATCTAGACACAAGGTATATCAATGGTAAACGTGCTTTGTTTTTTGGTCCGTTTGCCGGGTTTTCGACTAAATTTTTAAAACACGGCTCTTTTTGGGATTTACCTGGATCTATCAAATTGGATAATATTATTCCTATGATTTCGGCAGGAATCAAAAATATATCGCTTACCCGATACCTCATTCAACAAATAAGGCTGAACCATGAAGACCGGATGCAGGCTTTGCGAATGTATCTACCGCTAGCGAAATCGAATGAATGGGAATTGGGTATAGCTGGTCAGCGTGTACAAGTAATCAGAAAAGATGATCAAGAAGGCGGTGTGTTGGAGTTTGGAACAGAATTGATCTGTAGCGCTGATGGTACCCTGGCAGCATTATTGGGTGCATCTCCGGGCGCTTCGACTGCAGTAAGTATCATGATCGATCTATTGAATAAAGGATTTGGAGCTGGATTGATATCCAAGACCTGGAGAGAGCGTATAAAATTATTTATGCCTTCTTATGAGCAAGACAAGAGTTCATACGAAGAAAATGTGATTGCTTATCGAACAAGGACTAGCAGAATATTAGATTTGGAATAACAACCCACCGAATCTTAAATTGTATATTCCAATCCCCGACGATGTTTAATTCAGTAATATTGTAATAAAAACCATCATGAATAATATTCTCAGAGGATTGATCGCCGGATACGGCGCAAAAAAATTAGGTGGGGGCTGTTTTGGAACAGTTTTAGTATTTATAATCATTTGGATGGCTTTAAAAAATTGTTAGAAAATCATTCCTGGAACAGACTTAAAAACAGATCGAACACAAATGCACACCAATCAAATAACTCTTGCTTCAAGGCCAAAGGGTATGCCTGGAGTAGAAAACTTTGAAACAAAAAGTATTGACTTACCTGCATTAAAACCAGGTGAGGTAATGGTGGAACCCATGTATTATTCGGTCGATCCGTATTTGCGTGGACGGATGAACGAAGGCCAATCTTATATCCCTCCTTTCGAAATTGGTAAACCCATCTCAGGCTATATCGTGGGCAAGGTTATAGAAAGCCAAATTGTAAGTTTTAAACCAAAAGATATCGTCATTGGACATTTATCTTGGCAGCAATACTGTATTGCCACTGAAAAAGAATTGCAAAAAATAGATACTTCGATGGTTCCTGCAAGTTACTATTTAGGCATCCTTGGTATGCCTGGTCTTACTGCCTATTTCGGTTTAATGCATATTGGAAAGCCAAAAGCCGGTGAAACTGTCGTGGTGTCAGGTGCTGCTGGCGCCGTCGGTATCGGAGTCGGTCAAATCGCTAAATTGCATGGGTGTCGCGTGATAGGTGTAGCTGGCAGTGATGAAAAAATAAAATTATTAAAGGAAAAATTCGGATTTGATGAAGCCATTAATTATAAAACTACAACTCCAATCAAAAAAGCTATTGCTGCAGCATGTCCTAATGGAGTGGACATCTATTTTGATAGTGTCGGTGGAGAAATTTCCGATGCTGTGATTCTTAATCTTAATTTCCATTCGAGGATCGTATTGTGCGGCCAAATCGCATTATACAACAGTACAGAAATGCCTATTGGGCCACGATGGCAATCGATCTTACTGACCAGAAGTGTATTGATGCAAGGTTTTATTATTTTCAATTATCAGGCCCAATACCCTGAAGGCATTGCCCGTTTGACTTCCTGGTTACAACACGGCAAGTTAAAATATCAAGAGACCATTATTAATGGTTTTGATCAATTACCGACAGCATTGATAGGATTGTTTAAAGGTGATAATATCGGTAAGATGATTGTGGCTAAATAACTTCAAGAGTCCCTTCCCTATGATGAAGGTTGAGATTTCATAAATAACCACTTTCAAATTTCCATCGGTGAATATTATTGTTTGATCATATTCTAAAATTGGACTCAAATCAATTCTATACGGATCTTACCTTTGTGTTCATTAATAAATGGGATCAAAAATCTAGCCACTTATAAACAATGAATGACCCCGCAGTAGAACTGCGAGGTATCAATACAAATACACTAAAACAGACGTAACTGATTTTTATGAAATTGCTTATATACATTTTTATCT
>JAYSTG010000372.1:0-3690 GCA_043719965.1 Saprospiraceae bacterium
CTATTTGATCAATTAGAGCAGAACAACAATTTGTTAATAGAGCAATTTAAAGCCAATATTGATAAAATTGAAGAGCTTATCGAGCATCTTATCAAGTCATAGGAAGCCTTGGTCAAAAACGATAAATTAGCTCAAAGCGTTATTGGTGTAGGTCCCATTATCTCTTGGTATATGATCGCTTATACTGATAACTTTTGTACTGTTAAAAGCAGTAGAAAATTTGCAAATTATATTGGTGTTGCACCGCACCCATTTGCCTCGGGTACATCCATAAAAAGGAATGACAAAACGAGCAAAATGGCTAATCAACAAGTTAAGGCAATCGTTTCCAATGGGGTCTTATCAGCCATTCAGTATGATCCACAAATCCAGGCATATTATTATCGAAAAATTGGAGAAGGAAAGCCAGAAGGGGTTGTGTATAATAATATTAAAAACAAGTTGGTACATCGAGTTTTTTCAACAATACATCGTGGAACGCCATAGGTTAAGTTAAATAGTTACGTATAAAAAAATATTTTAATAAACATTTGGTTTAACGTAGAAATTCGGTAGGCAGGGATAGAAGATAGGATGAGTGAGTTACTACCTACTACAGATTATCACATCGTCTTTACGATACCTCATGAGTTACATGGATTGTTTCTTTGCAATAGGAAAAAAATGTTTGACTTGATATTTGAGTCAGGTCATTACACATTGACCAAACTAGGCAGAGATCCACAGTGGTTAGGAGCTACACCAGGTATCATATCAATACTTCATACCAATGGAGCAGGACTTAAGTTTTCATCCTCACATTCATTGTATAGTCAGTGGTGGAGGGATAGACACAGAAGGAAAGTGGATTGATGGTAAAAGAACAGATGGTAAATTTCTCTTTCCAAGAAGAGTGATGGAGATGATGTATAAAGCATATTTTATGAAGCGCTTGAAGTCGATGTTTGGAGATGGAGACATTACAATACCTGATCATTTTGATGTCAAGCTCATGGATGAGGTTGGCTATAAAAAATGGAATGTTTGGGGCAATGAATTTGGATTCCTTTTTAGTAAAGCTACCGGAAGCTGAAGCCACATTGACAGAGGCATTACTGGATATCGTAAAGGACTACTATCCGGATGCAAAAATAAAATTGGCGTATGGGGTCCCTTATTTTTACTTAAGAAAAAGAGTTTGTTTTGTGTGGCCTACTTCCATACCCAGAAGCGGAGTACAGCACGGAGTGTTGCTTGGATTTTGTTTCGGAAATGATATCAATGATCCTACCGGAAAATTCAAGGGTCTTCAAAATAAATATGTTCGATTTGCAGTGTACGAAAAATTAGAATCCATCAGAATCCCTGAGATTCAGCAGTGGCTTATAGAGGCTCGGGTCATAGATCTAGGTTGGTAAATTCGACTAGCATTCCTTTCATCTTAGATCATCCGAAGTAGGAGATCCTTAAGATTTCTTTTTGTATTTCGCTATTCGCTGATCATTGATCATACCGGACCAGTTTAATCCAAATCCAAAATCATAACTGTGGTTTTCAGAATCCACATGACACTTCATATCCTTTGGAGCATCTTCGGCTTGGCTTTCGACTTCTTTCATAGTAGTAGGCATTTGCATTGGTAACATAGCCGATGGCTCTTTTTTGCCGGACATGATGTCCATCATGGCCTGATCTTGTACTTTAAAATTGATCAATAATCCATCTACCAATCGTTCAAATTCATTAAATACCATTGGATTATCCATGGATACAGATACCACCACTGGTTTCCCATTCATTTTAGCATAGGTATCGTATATCATATGCAAATCAGATAAATTAGTAGCTTTTATTTTTTTGTCTTTATATGATCTGTTGGCAGAAGGTTCTAAGGGATCTCCCCCTGCTATACTTGATTCCCTGGCTTCTACTGCCTTATACTCACTATACTGCAAGCTGATAGGCACATATCCGTTTCCTTTGTTTACTTTAATATCAGTTGAATCGTATCCAATGCCACCTGCAGCTGGGTTATTTACAAATACAAGGGCTACATCAGCCTTATTAGGATCATCAGTCACCGTAAAATATTTCTTTACATTGTTAATATTAATTGGATAGTCTAATCTTTCAGGAGTGGTTTCGCCTAGAAAATTTCTGGATGCCGGATATACTCGTTTTGGAATATAGACGGTGGTTCCATTTTTCAATGGCAATACATTTGATTTATTTTTAAGTAGCACTATTGATTTTAACTGAGCTTCGTATCCTGCTCTCATATTTTCAGGTGAGCCTACTATAGATTTGGTATTTTCTATATCTAAATATGGATTTTCAAAGAGACCTACTCTGAATATATTTAGCAATAGCCTTATGGCCGATGCCTCCATTCTGGCTCTCATCGCTTGCTCTCCTATTTCTTTCACTCCTATTTTAAATGCTTCTAATATGGGACCTGTAGCATTATTTCCTCCAAACTGATCCACACCTGCCATCAATACTTTGTAATGCCTTTGTGCCACGGTTAGGTTTTCTACACCATGCGGTTTCCCTCCGGTAAAATTATCCATGACTAGTTTATCACCGGTGATACCCCAATCGGTACATAGTACGCCATGGTATTGATATTTTGTACGAAGCAAATCATGTATTATATATTTACTAAAAGCATTGCCTACATTTTCTTTGTATACGGGATCCTGATTCCATGATATAGTGTAATAAGGCATCACAGCCGAGGCAGCTTTTGTCTTACCATTTAACTTAAATGCGCCCTGCAAAAACGGAATCATGTGAACATCAAATTGATTGCCAGGATAAACAGCAAATTTCCCAATGCCGTAATGAGCATCTCTTCCACTTTCACCGGAGCCCCCTCCCGGCCAATGTTTTACCATTGCATTTACACTTTTATATCCCCATCCATCTTTTATTTCATATTTATCATTCGAGGTTTGAAAACCATCACAATAGGCCTGAGCCATGTCAGCCGATAAATAGGGGTCCTCGCCAAAGGTACCACTGGCTCGCATCCATCTTGGATCGGTTGCAATGTCTACCTGTGGTGACAGTGCTGTGGTAATACCTAAAGCACGATATTCTGATGCTGCTATTTTACCAAATTCTAACACTAAGGAGGGATCAAAACTCGCAGCCATACCTAGCGAACCAGGCCACATAGAAATAGTACCACCGGCTCCTGCATTGTATTCCATATTGACTACTGTGCCATGTCTTGGATCAGAACTATTATTAGCTGGTATACCTTTACCAAGCTTCTCACAAAATGCTTGCACATTATTATTCCATTTAGCAGCTATTTCCGGAGACTGCACAGTAGTGATTAATATATGCCGAAGATTGTCTTTTAATAAAAAGTCTTTTTGCTGATCGGCCAACATGTCCGCAGTGAGTCCGCTTGCAGCTAATGATTTTCCACCATAGGTCGCTCCAAAAAAACCACCAGCTCTACCAGGTATAGATTGATGTCTACTGTACAACATCAATCCTGCTATCTCTTCTATAGTCAAAGCTGATGCGAGGTCCTTTGCTCTATCTATTGCCAGCAATCTCCAGTCTTCATATTTATCTAGTTTGCCATTTTTATTTAAATCTTTAAATTGTAGTCCTTTTGATTTGAGCAATTTCACACCAGACTCCGAGTGATAAGCTATTCGTTGACCATTTTTATTATCTACATATAAAACTGAC
>JAYSTG010000373.1:0-3690 GCA_043719965.1 Saprospiraceae bacterium
CGGGTATGATGGCGATGGTACTGAGGGCTGCAAACACATCAAGGCAAACGGAGGAAAAACCTTTGCTCAGGATATGTCCGCTGAAGTTGACTTCATGCCGCTTAGCGCTCAGGCTTCAGGCTTTGTTGATTTTGTTATGCCTCTCAATAAAATTCCTGGCAAACTAAAAAGACTGGCAGCTGTACTTAAAACTTAGACATGAAGAATTAACTATCCAAAAGCCGGTTAGTTTAAAATAATGGTGAAAAATTCAAATTGCGAATGGCAACACATTGCTAATAGCCGCAGCAAACAAAGATAGTCCATAAAATTATATAAAAGGAGTGGAAGAGTGGTATTCAAACTTTATATGATACGGAATGAAAGAAGCAAGAACCGCTAACAGCACATTTACGATAGGCGGGGTTTTCCCGCTAAGGCCGGGACAAGCTGTGCTCCGCATTACCTGTTGTGCTGTAAAGCCCGCCCATAACAACCCTATAAAACATTATGTGTAACCCCAAAAGAGAGTCCTATAAAGACAACTTCTGATTAATTTTATCATCTTGCTTACTAATGCAGGGCTAAACGAATGGCTTGCTCAACGGGAGTATAGCCGACATCAGATCCTGAAATAGTCAATTTACTCCTCAATCGCAACGGTGGTTGTGCCATAAACTTAGGAGTTACTCCTCTGTGAGCTTTAGCTGAATGTACTAGAAATGCATGACATAGATATACAGTACCCGCTTGACCAGTTGCATAATCTTCTTTTCTTTTTGGCAGCCCGTCTTACTTGCTAGCAAGTTCCATATTTGAAATTCCAATATCGTCCTCCTGGGCCAAGAGCCGCGCAACATCAATGAGTGATGTTTTATACGAACCACTAACATACATTAAACAGGCTTTGGTATTCGATCAAATTTCATTTTATTGCCTACATAAAGACACAAAAAGCCTACTCAAAAACAAAGAAAAAAGGAAAATAGCCCCAAATTGGGGCTATTCATCTCTTTAATTGCTTTCATAAATTACTTTTCAATTTTGTTTGAATTCCTTAACTTAGCTGTATGCAAAATAGTATTAAGCGTTCCGTATCAAATTTCAACAATGAATTAAAGCTAAAGGGCTTTAATGTTTTTCAAATAGAAAGTGATGGGAATGCGACACGTATATATAGCAGAAAAGAATTTTATAAAATTTGCTTGACAACTGGCAAAAGCATCATACATTATGCGGACAAAAGTTTTACTGCAGAGGGAACTGTTTTATTTTTTGGCAACCCACACATCCCATATTCTTGGGAGACAATCTCAACTAGTTATGTTGGTTATACCTGCTTGTTTTCAGACACGTTTTTAAAATCTGACCGTTCTGAAAGTTTGCAACACTCACCACTCTTTAAGATTGGCGGCACACCGATTCTAAAAATAACAGAGCTGCAACGAGAGTTTTTAAGTACTCTATTTCAGAAAATGATTGAGGAGCAACAGACGGATTACGTTTATAAAGACGACTTAATCCGCAATTACATCAATCTTATTATTCACGAAGCCTTGAAACTGAAACCCTCTGAAAACTTTGACCAGCGTAAAAACGCTTCTTCCCGAATTACATCTGTTTTTTTGGAACTTTTGGAAAGGCAATTTCCTATTGAAGACTCCGAAAGACCCCTTCAATTAAAAACAGCGCAGGACTATGCGAAAAATCTGAACATCCACCCAAATCACCTTAACCGCGCTGTAAAGGAAGTGACTGGCAAGCCCACCACTACGCACATCTCTGAAAGAATTATCAGCGAAGCTAAAGCATTGTTGCAGCATACAGATTGGAATGTTTCAGAAATAGCCTATTCACTTGGTTTTGAATATCCCACTTACTTTAACAACTACTTCAAAAAAATTACGGGTACGAATCCAAGGTCATTACGAACACAAGAGGTTTGAAATTCTTAATGATTGGTTTGATAATCGTTAGCTGGACAGACTATTAGTGAAATACCTTTGTGCAAAGAAAACAAGTTCAATACTTGCATCTTAAAAGCACAATAGAGGGTATGGAAGGTACAATAGCAGATATTTTTGAACGATTGAAAAATGGCGAAACCATACCTTCAAACGACCCACAAGCCTACAAAATGAGAGAAGCCTCATTTGCTACGAAACAATTACTTGTGGAGATGAACAATTCATCAAGTCCTCAAGCAATAAGGAATCTGTTGGGGCTAATAACAGATTCTGAAATCGACGAAACAACAACCATTTTCACACCGTTTCATATCAATTATGGAAAACACACCCAAATAGGTAAAAATGTGTTTATCAACTTTGATTGTGTTTTTTTGGATTTGGGAGGAATTACCATTGAGGACAACGTGATGATAGCACCAAAAGTGAGTTTATTAACTGAAGGGCATCCAACCTCAATTGAAGATCGAAATTCTTTAATCCCAAAACCTATTCACTTAAAAAATAATACTTGGATTGGTGCGAATGCTACCATACTTCCCGGAGTGACAATTGGCGAAAATTCTATTGTGGCTGCAGGTGCGGTAGTTACTGTTGATGTTCCGCCAAATACTATTGTTGGTGGTGTTCCTGCAAAATTTATCAAAAATATTTAACCTTTAAATTATCAAAAATGAAAATTGTTTCTTCCTTACTATTGGGTTTGATCTGTTTTCAATTGTTTGCGTGCAGTACTAATGAGATAGGGCAAACAAATAATTCTGATATCACTACAAACACAGATACATTGAAAATGAAAATAACAATTGGGTCTACTGTTTTTACGGCTACCTTAAATAGTAGTGCAACTGCAACAGCTTTTAAGGCAATGTTGCCTATGACTATCATCATGACAGAATTGAATAGAAACGAAAAGTATTTTGATTTGGCAAATGGTTTACCAACAAATCCTTCAAACCCGGGAAGTATCCAAAACGGAGATTTGATGATATATGGCTCTAACACATTGGTACTTTTCTACAAAACATTTTCAACATCATACAGCTACACTCATCTGGGGCGAATTGATGATACTGCTGGGCTTGTGGCTGCATTAGGTGCAGGAAGTGTAACAGTAAAAATGGAATTAAGTAACTAGAAATAATTTGGAAAAGTAAATTAATCACAAGCTTTAGTAATTGATGAAATTTGAATTTTAATAAATAAATAAATTTTAATGAACAAACTATTCATTTTAATTACCTTGATTTCCATATCAGTAATTTCTTTTGGCCAACCACCATCACCTAGCGAAGTTCAGGCTCGGTTACCCAAAGGGACGGTTATTTATGGTAATATCCCATACAATAATGATACTCTAAAAAAACATTTATTAGACATTTACGTACCCGCACAGTCAAAAAGAGCATTGCCTTTAGTTGTGTTCATACACGGGGGAGGATGGATAGGAAACGACAAATATGCCGACATGGGCTATATGCCAAACACGTTGAATGCCATGCTTGAAAGTGGCTTTGCAATAGCATCAATCGACTATCGTTTTGCCATGCAAGCTGTTTTCCCAGCTATTCTGCATGATTGTAACAAAGCTGTGTCATTTTTATTTGACAATGCAGACAAGTACCTAATTGACAAAAGTAGAATTGCTTTAATGGGTTTTTCGGCAGGTGGACACTTGGCATCATTGATGGGTACATCTCAGAATAATAAGGTTAGTCATTTACACTTCCCAGGTGCTTATCGT
>JAYSTG010000374.1:0-3663 GCA_043719965.1 Saprospiraceae bacterium
TAGGTATCTCTGTATCCCGAGTAGGAGGTAATGCCCAGATTAAGGCTATGAAAAAAGTAGCCGGTACCTTAAAATTGGATCAGGCGCAGTTCCGTGCCCTCGAAGCGTTTGCAAAATTCGGATCAGATCTGGATGCGACCACACAAGCAGCACTCAACAAAGGAAAGCGCAACGTGGAACTTCTAAAACAGCCACAATACTCTCCAGTCGCTGTGGAAAAACAAATCGCCATGATCTACCTCGGTACGAATAATCTTATGAGTGCAGTGCCTGTAGAAAAGATCATCGAATTCGAAGACATGTATTTATCTAATCTTGAAAAAAGATATCCTGATACGTTGGTAGAATTGCGTAAAGGCCAATTGACAGCAGATGGTGAATCAAAATTGAAAAGCCTGGCAGGAGAATTGACTGGAATGTATCGTAAAAAATAATCAATAATCCACTGAAATAAATTCGTTAATCTGAAATCGATACATGGCAGCTAATCTCAAAGAAGTCCGCGAACGGATCAAGTCGGTAATCAATACACAGCAAATCACCAAAGCGATGAAAATGGTGTCTGCTGCTAAATTGCGTAAAGCGCAACAGTCGATAGTACAGATGCGTCCTTATAGTACCAAACTCAACGAAATGCTGGGTCATGTAATCGCCAGCCTTGGCGGTGATGTGGAATTTAAGTTGGCTAAACGAAGTGAAGTAAAAGCTGCGTTACTGGTCGTGGTGACTTCGAGCCGTGGGCTATGTGGGGCTTTCAATACCAATATCATCAAAGCTTCGGTGGCAATGGTCAAAGGGCAATTGGACGAACCTCGTAAAAACGGAAAGTTGTACATCCTTTGTATTGGTAAAAAAGGCCTGGATTATTTCAAAAAACACTACGCAGATTGTAATATCATCAGCGATCATATAACGCTGGGAGAAAATATCAAGGCAGAACCCATCAATAAAATGGTTCAAACCTTGATCACCGGATTTGAAACTGGGCAGTATGACAATATCTATGTGTCCTACGGTAAATTTAAAAATGCTGCCACTCAATTTCCGACCGTGGAGGAATATCTCCCAGTGCCCAAAATAAGCCTTCCTGGTTCGGTGCATAAGATGAAAGCAGATTATATCTTCGAACCGGATAAACAGACGGTACTCGAGTCATTGATACCTGCTCTGCTCAAAATTCAGATGAAGCGATATATCACGGATACTTCCGCCTCTGAACATGGGGCTCGTATGACTGCTATGGATAAGGCTACTGAAAATGCTGAAGATCTTTTAAAAGATTTAAGAATCCATTACAATAAAGCTCGTCAAGCAACTATCACGAATGAATTGATGGAGATCGTAGCAGGTGCCGCGGCGCTGAATGGGTAAAGTTTAGAATCATACATTGTATTGTTGTAATAAATTACTGTGCTAAACAATCCTTTAGACGGGAGACCTTATTTAACCTCGCTTTTATCATGGCGAGGTTGCCTCTAAGCTTCCAGTTTGAGGACACTTGAGCAATCAAACCAGATCTTGTTGTAAAAATTTATCGTGCTAAATAACCCTTTGTATGGGAGGCAACCGAAAGCGATCTTGGCGAGGTTTACCTCATAACTTGTAGCTTGAGGCACAAGATTTCGAGACCCAGTCCTTATCTTTATCTTTGGTCTAAAAATTAAAGTTTCACGGATTAAACAAAATGATATGGACTTAATTAAACTCGCACCCTACTTTTTGTTGTTAGCTTCATTTAGTTTTATTGGGATGGCTTTATATATATTTTTCCATAAGAAGCCAATCATTTTAAATTCAATTTGGACTGTAATCATGATGTATTTGGGTTTTATTCCCGTTATGTTATCTTCGGTGGAAATGCTTTTTAGCCATCCTTCATTGACAGGTTTTTTTACAGTATTAATGTTTATCTTTTTAATTATTTGGGCTATATATAACATGAAAGGATATATGGTTTACGGAGCAGACGGTTCTGATTTTCAAAAATATTTTATAGAGTGCTTGAATGATAAACACTATGAATTTGAACAAAGTTTATCTTCTATAAAAATCAAAAACCCAGAGTTAGAATTGTTCATTGGTGTACAATCCTAGAGTGGCACCGCACAACTTAGAATCAAAGGCAATGAAAATCGTGAGGTGCTAAAAAGCCTAATGCATGATTTAAGAAAAAAAGAAATTGCAACCTACAATAGGTTTATTATCCACTATACTATAATTGGGTTGGTACTTTCAGCATTATCCATTTCAATCATTTTAATGAGATAGTCAAACCTTCGGAGTAAACATTTATTAGTGCTAAACAATCCTTTGGCGAAAACACTTCTTTTAGCCTGGAGGCAACCGATGGCGAAAGGTGACCTCGCTTTGATCATGCGAGGTTACCTTTTTAGTTTAAAGATTTTGAGGAATTCCTGCATTCCTGATTATGACAATTTTTGACTCACATTTATCAATCAATATATTTTACTTTGAAACCCGATTCGGATTTAAGGCTTTTAAATTCATCGTCGCCAGTCAATAGAGTACTCTTTAAAAAAATGGTTAAAGCAGCAGCAATGGCATCAGCATAGGATAATTTGTTTTTTGATTTCAATTGGGCAGCTTTGAATATCAAATCCAAGTCAACTTGTACAAGTTGAATTGGAAATTGCTGAATTGCTTTCCACACTTTGAGTGCCATATCTTCTCCATCTTTCCTACAGGACATGTAATACACCTCTCCCGCATTAAAAGTCGAAAGGTATAATGTACATTTATTTTCACTGGCAGATACAAGCATTCGCTCCACCTCATCTGCACCTGCCTCATTTCTAAAATAGGCTAACAGAACATAACTGTCCAACACATAGGATTTCATTGATTATTTTTTGCGAATATCCATTTTTTCTTCTAACAGCATTTCTTCAGCCTTGTATTTTTTTATTTCATTTTTTAAATTACCCGTGGATTTGAGTATTCCTTTGAATGACTTAAAAAAAGTCTTGTTCATGGGCCTTATCAGTACTCCCTCTGAAGATTCCATAAAAATTACTTTATCCCCAGGAATAAAGCTATAAATTAGGCGAATGCGCTTAGGTATTAAAATTTGCCCTTTAGAGGTTAATGTGGAAGTTTCCATTTACTGTAATACATTTATACAAAGGTAACACATTTTGCTGAGGGTTTACAATCATTTTTCCAAGCAAACACCTTTAATGAATTAATCTTGAATTGTTTAGCCGTATTCATGCATTAGTCCCGAAGCTTCGGGATGCAATGAATACCTCTTACAGAACCTGACGATGAATGTTGGGTCTGACGACTCTGGCGAGCGGCAAGCCTATCAGATCCCGACGATTAAAAAATATCGGGATACTGATAGAATCATCAGCACTCCGTCAGAGATGCTGATAACATCATCAGTCACTCGTAGGAGTCGATGAAAAAAATGATTTGAAAATCAATTTTTTATACGGGGTTAACCGCGAGTTTTGAAATGAATTATTTACTTCCATTAAAAATTTACATAAATAATTCATTTTCAATGACGAGGCAATGCTCGCCATGTGGAGTTTACCTCCTCATACCTCGCATAATCCATTTGATTTCAAATGGATTATTTGGGTTAAATTCTTAAATTTGTAGGATGAAATCATTATGTTTTATAATTATATGCTTTGT
>JAYSTG010000375.1:0-3660 GCA_043719965.1 Saprospiraceae bacterium
GATCAATGCTTTAGCAGATGCTGCCTCCCTGATAGGATTTGTTTTACATCAGGCTATTATATTCAAATAGGCTGTGCCCATGATGGTGGCTAATGTGATGGGTAGTTATATCGGTTCCAAAATGGCTTTCCAATGAGGGAATACATTCGTCCGATATTTCTTTTTGATCATTGTGACCATATTAATCATTCGGTTGGCTTGGGATATTTTGAAGCAATAAACACATCACGCCTTCTGCAACATCGTCAGCAATTTCCGATCCAATTTATACCCATACCAATCTTCATAAGCCACATCAGTGCGCCCTGAATCAATCAAACCAAAGGCGCCTTTAAACTCCCACAATGCAAAACCAATATCGTGGGATCCCAGTATATCTAATACATCAGTGAACCAGGCGAGAAATACTGCGTGCGGCGTTTTATTAAAACAACCACATTCCCCACAATGTACTCCTATACCGCTTTGAGCGAGTTTGATCCAAGGTGCATATAGATCTTCGAGCATTTTCCTGCTTAATTCCTGATCTCCTACTTTGCCGGGCCATACAGGCAGGGGCAGATTTTCAGGATCTTTATATACCCAACTCGCTTTATAGTGTGAAATGATCGAGGGCACATATCCTCTGCAACTCTGAGCTATATCCAAGTCTGTAATTTCCGGAGTGACATCTTTGCCTACATTATTTCCATCGGCTATGATGAGGTGTTTTTTATTTACTTTTTTAATGGTGTTGTATGCTGCTAATACTATTCTTCGATATACATCGCCTGGCAACGTAGTTTTTTTACCCAATTGATCATTCATATCATCGCGCCAGGCGGGCTCATTGAGTAGATCGAAACTGATTTTTTTCTTGGAAGTTTCTTTAAACCGTTTTGCCCAAAACTCCCAATGGAAACAGAAATCTTCGAGCGCTTGAGAGTCAATCCATAAGTTATAAGGTTCATGAAATCCTGCATTGATACAATATCCCGGAGCTCGATGGAGATTAAGAGATACATGCAGCCCGTGTTTTTGAGCTGTGTGTACGAGGTTTTCTATTTTATCGGTGGCATGCGTATCGATGTTTCTGGTTTCATGAGGTAGGATATTTCTGGATCGATCAAATTTAATATAGGAAGGGTAGGCCATGGGTATACGTACAAAATCAAATCCCCAGTCAGCCATCCATTGGAAAAAAACTTCAGGTGTGTTGCCCCTCTCATTTGCAGGATTAGGCGAAAAATAATCGAGTAGATTAAATCCTTTCCACCGAGGTAGTTTGTTTTTGCGCTTTAAAAATTGCTGTGGATCTGTCAGTAGTCCTCCTGTTGCTAGAGAGGTGGTCTGTATAAATTCGCGTCGATTGATTTCCATTCGCCGAATTTAATGAAAAATTTATTGCTAACCGCTTTTAAAAACAATCAAACCAATCTTTGAAACAAAAACCCAATGATGAGAAATCAATTACTGTGCCTAAAATGATGTGCAGAGGTCTACATAAACAAAAAAACCACCGAAGCCACTAGGCCTTGATGGTTTTATTATTTATTCCCTGGTGAGCTCTGTGAAGAAAACGCCTACAGCATTTTAATCTTTATGTTTTTATACCACACCGTATTGCCATGATCTTGCAATGCGATCTTGCCTTTTGCAAATATTCCGAAGCCTTTCATTGTTTTGAACTTGCTTTTGGATATCATTTTTTTCCACGCGGCATCATTAGATTTTGTACTCACTACTTTTTCACCATTGAGGTATAGATCGAGTACGCCTGCATTACTTACGATTTCAGCATGGTTCCATTCCAGTGCAGGCTTTACAGTCTCTTTAGAAGAACTAATCAAATCGTATAAGTCACCGGCACGATGTTTGATGATTTTTGCATCAGGATGACATGTATTATCGAGTACCTGCATCTCTGGACCGGTATGCCATACATATTTATACATCGCCGTATCTTCATGGACACCGAAGATGATGCCGCTATTTCCACAGGTATCGATCTTCCAATCCAATTGAAGGTGAAAGTTTTCATACGCTTCATCGGTGACGATATCACCTCCACCATTCGTCTGCCAACCCTCTTTATTAGAGGCATCCAACATTAGAGCACCTTCTGAGGTCTTCCAAGCAGGGCCTATAGGAGCGCCACCGTATCGATGCCATCCGGCAGTAGATTTGCCATCAAATAAGAGTTTCCATCCATTGGCTTTGTCAGCATCGGTTAATACTGGAAGATTGGGATCTATGGCAGGAGCGGCCGCAACGACCGGTTCAGTTTTCGCCAGTTCTTTTTCTTTGCCTTTACAGGCTAATAGGGAGATACATAGGAGTGCAATAAAAGGTAAGTACTTCATTGATATGATTTTAATTGATTGAGGAATAAATATAGAAAAAATTATAATCAGTATCAACGAGAATTTCAACTTTGATATGCTCTAAGCGAAATTCAATTCGGGAATGCTTCATAATAAACGGCTACAAACAGTTGTAATCGAAAATAAACGATTATAATTAGCTTGAGTACGGAGCGCTATCTAGGTTTGCATAAATTATTGATAAAAGTCTTCAAGATGACCTCCGTATATTTAACTCCGCAAATGATGCAATCCAATCCACGCCTTGAGCTCGCTGACCAATATGTGCGATTTACCAATCGCCATGTATTTCTGACAGGTAAAGCTGGCACAGGTAAAACCACTTTTCTCAAAAACCTAAAAAACACTACACCGAAACGTATGGTGATCGTAGCTCCAACTGGTGTTGCTGCCATCAACGCAGGAGGTGTCACAATACATTCTTTTTTTCAGTTACCGTTTTCTCCATTTATCCCGCATCAAGATCCCACGATCACAAAATCATTTGAGCGTAAGTTTACAGCAGATAAAATCAGAGCTATACGGGCCATAGATCTGCTCATCATAGATGAGATCAGTATGGTCCGAGCAGACCTACTGGATGCTATCGATGAAGTACTGCGTAAATATCGCAACAGACTCAAACCCTTTGGCGGTGTACAACTATTAATGATAGGCGACTTGCATCAGCTTGCTCCGGTCATCAAAGATGAAGAATGGGACATGATCAAAACCTATTACCCCAGCATTTATTTTTTCGAAAGTCATGCCTTAAAACAAAGCCAATTTCTTACCATAGAACTCAATAAAATTTATAGGCAAGAAGATGAAGTCTTCATCAACCTGCTTAATAAAATCCGTAACCGAAACCTCGACACTGCCAGCATACAGCTGTTGAACACCCGCTATCAACCCGATTTCAAACCTGAACATGGAGCAGAATACATTACCCTCACTACGCACAATCACTCCGCGCAATCGATCAATCAAAATAAATTAATGAACCTATCGGGTAGGTCATACTCTTATGCGGCTGAGGTAGAAGGCAACTTTCCTGAGCATATGTATCCCAATGAATATAAATTGGATCTTAAAGTCGGGGCACAGGTCATGTTTGTCAAAAACGACTCAAGCCGAGACAAATTATTTTATAATGGTAAACTCGGAGTAATTACTAAAATCGATGATGATAAAATTTACGTTCGTTGCCAAGGTGATCAAGTAGAGATCATCGTATTACAAGTGACCTGGAATAATATCAAGTATGCCTTAGATGACAAAAAAGTCATGAAAGAGCAGGTCATCGGAACATTCACGC
>JAYSTG010000376.1:0-3655 GCA_043719965.1 Saprospiraceae bacterium
GACATTATCGTACTCATATCTCGTACTCTTAAAGAAAAGGGCTGGACACAAAAACACTTAGCGATGCAAATGGACAAGGCTCCGTCAGAAATAAGTAAATGGCTTTCCGGTGAGCATAACCTGACTTTGAAATCTATTGCTAAACTAGAAGCGGAGCTCGGTGTAACTCTGATTGAGATACCAGTAAAGCAAAGGACTAATCAATTTGATGAACAATATGTAAAAGCAACTTACACATTTACTGTAGAAAAGAAGATCAATGTTGATTCAGTTAAAATTATACAATTTACTCTTGCTCATCTAACTCAAGATACTCCAATAACTAATGTCGGATAAACAAGAAATAAAACCATTTGACCCTGAGTTTCTTAGCCTTTTAGATATAAAGCTAATGCAAGGCAATGTTGATGTACCTGATACCTTTGATTCCTCTTCAATAAAAAGCCATGAAGTAATCAATCAATTAATTATAAGTTTGAATAATGAGGAAGGTTTAGCAAAAGCTGATTTTACGGTTTCCATAAAAACAATTTCTGAGCAAGAACAATCTGAAGCATCTACTAAATTCAAATTGAATTTTTTATATCATGTAAAACATCTCAAGGAATATGCGTCGTACAATGAAACAACTAAAAGCAATGAAATGCATCCTTATTTAGCAAACGCTATTGCCTCTATTTCATATTCTACTGCTAGAGGAATATTGCTGTCACGATTACAGGGAACTCCATTTCAAAATTTTATCTTGAAGGTGATAAACCCTAATAGCTTAATTGGGTAAAATTTTATAAACTGTCACAAAATGAAAATAATTTGTTTAGGAGTGAGTCAATGTTGCCCATATAGGGATTCTGCTAAAATTCTAGTTTATGATGAAAAAATTGAGATAGCCGATTCCCACGGAAATAGAATTACTTACAGAACTGAAATTTTAACTGAGCTTAAACAATTTGTTAGTACGAAAAATTTATTACCTCATGAATTGAATAGTAAACTTGCATTAAATAGTATTGAATGTACAGCATTAATTAATTATTTTAAAGAAAATGAGTTTGTCAAGAGTTAATGAAAAAAAAATTTGGTTGAATTTGTTGTCCTGTAAAAGACAATCAGAAATTTTATCAGGAAAGTTAGAGATAAAATGTAAAATTGAACCAAGAAATCACTTTGAAAGAGATTGTGATAGAATTACTTATTCTTATCCATTTAGAAGATTGCAAGATAAAACCCAAGTTATTCCGCTTCCTGAAGTTGACTTTGTTCATACGCGATTGACCCATTCTCTTGAAGTTGCGACAGTTGGAAGATCATTGGGGAGGTTATTGGAAACCGAATTATTGGATAAGAAAATTATTGATCAGTCAAAAAAGGGAGATATCCCATCGATTGTGACAGCTGCGTGTTTGGCTCATGACATTGGAAATCCTCCCTTCGGCCATTCTGGCGAAAATTCAATATCAGAATATTTTAAATTTGGCGACGGTTTAAATTTATTAACTCCAGAGTATGGAGGTGAAACATTTTCAATTAATAGCAAAGAAATAAATGAGCCAAATTATAAAAATGTTTTATCAAGAATTAAGTGTACAGATATAAAACAATTTGAAGGAAATGCAAATGGATTTAGGATTTTATCAAGAATTAATGGAATAGGGTTAAACCTAACCGCTGCAACTCTTGGAGCATTTACTAAATATCCTAGGACATCTTATGTTCTTGGGGATACAGTTAAAAAGCGGTGGTCAAACAGAGTGAGCCAAAAGAAATATGGATTTTTCTATACTGAAAAGGAAATATTTTCAAATATGGCTAAGCACTTAGGTCTAAATGTTCTTTATGAAGATGAGTTCTCCTTTGCTTGTTCTAGACACCCACTTGCATTTCTTATGGAGGCCGCAGATGACATTTGTTATAGAATAATTGATCTAGAAGATGGTCATCGAATCGGTAAAATCCCTTTTAAAATTGCAGAAAATCCGTTAAAAATTATTGCATCCAGAGATGAAAGATTTAATAGTATTGAATACAGTAAGCAAAAGGATGAAAAATTGAAAATAACATATTTGAGATCCAAATGTATTAATTATCTCATCTTTCAAGTTTTTCAGTCATTTAAAAACAATTACGACAATATTATTAGTGGGGTATTTGATTCAGAATTATTAGCAAATATTGAGGATAAAGTAGCTCTTAGAGCTGCGAAGAAGTTAAAGAACATAGTTGCTACATATTTGTATAATTGGGATAGAGTCTTGTCTATCGAAGCTACAGGATTTGAAGTATTGTCGGGGCTAGTTAAAGAATTTATTACCGCATCAAATATTTGTATAGATTGCGATCCAATAACTATTAGTCATCGAGCGTCAAAAATTTATCAATTGTTGCCCGACCAATTCAAACACCTGAATGATGAAGAAGAAATTTATGAGCGATATATCAAAGTCATTGATTATATAGCTGGAATGACTGATAGTTATGCACTTAATTTATTTAGAAGGATAAAAGGAATTCAAATTTAGCTCAATTTTTTTACCACTCCAACTCAAGCACCTCAAACGATAGATAAACACCTCATCGATCTTTACCTCAAAATGTGATATATTGCCATTATCAGAACCAACTTTGACTTTAAAGTGTTAGCGGATTTTTAGTGATCGGTTGCGAAGATATGATACTCACCTACAAAAATCCATATTGAGTTTCTTTTATTTAGCTCAATTTAATTGTTAATGAGAAGGGCAAGAAAAGGCTCACGCAAAGTAAAATAAGGTTTTATATTCCAAGGAATGCATTGGATTGAAGGATAAGTCGCAATCTTTATTTTAGCAACAAGTGATTTTAGCTCGCCAACCATTCCATACATGAGCTGTTTTAGGAATCATTACGATGACATGCACTAGCGCTATCAATACGGCACCGGGCAATACATTTTGCACAACCAACTCAAACAACTTGAACCCCGGATACCCGGATAAAGCGTGTTGTAAGACGATACCTGAGTCCAGTACTTGAAGCTTAATCGCTAAAAATACAGCTACGCCAGCAAAATGAAACCCATTTACAAATAAATGAAGGATATATTCCCATCTCGGCAAGCCACCCATCCAGGATCTACTATCACTCTCCATATAGGCATCGAATCCTAACACGATGATGTCCAGAAGTACCAAAGTGATACCAATATAAAAACTCAACGTACTGTGTTGTTGCAGATATAAAAAATACAAAATAGCTGGAAATAATAAAGCCCGAATAGTATGAGTGATATGTTCATTCCTACTTTCGATATGATTATGAAGTTGATACTTAAAGATATGTAGGTAGAAACCATCGTATAGACCGAGGATGGCGAAAAGGATGAGTAGAGTGGAGGCTAAGTGGAGTGCGATGGTCATAGGATTTATTTATTCTACAAAGTTGCTGGTATTCTATTTCATAGATAGGTACATTGAATAATCTTGGAAGAAAGGTTTTCTATGGCAATGTCGATTAGGATGAATTGTTGTCTTACTGTGATATATTCTATAGGTGCGACTGAAAAGAATTATTTCTAAGGTTTATAATTTAACTCGGACTTTGTTAGATAGTTTAATATATGAATATTTTTCCAATTTCTCTTTTATTTCAAAATTCCAATAATCAATTAATGTATTTA
>JAYSTG010000377.1:0-3631 GCA_043719965.1 Saprospiraceae bacterium
TGAATTGAATTAGTTTTGTATTCGTGTTATCCAGTACCGCTATTTCATTTCAATATCCAGGTTCCAATATAAAGTTGCAATTTCCAGATGTGCTACTGCAAGATGGACAGCATGCTATGATATTGGGTAAATCTGGTTCCGGTAAAACCACCCTATTGCATATGCTAGCAGGACTACTTACACCTACTCAAGGTGAAGTAATCATTGATGGGCATCGATTAAAAGATTTCACCCCTGTCCAATTAGATCATTTTCGAGGTCAGAAAATCGGGATCATATTCCAGCAATCGTTTTTTATCCAAGCGATCAATCTTACTGAAAACCTCGCTTGGGCTCAACGATTGGCTGGTAGAACGGTGGACCTCAATCGAATAGCAGAATTGTTAAAGCGACTGCAAATAGATCACCATCGAAATCATCTTCCATCAAAATTGAGTGTCGGAGAGCAGCAACGAGCTTCGATAGCCCGTGCCATGATCAATAAGCCGAGTGTAATCTTTGCTGATGAACCCACTTCCGCCCTAGATGACCAAAATGCTGAACAAGTCATTCAACTTTTAAACGAACAAGCAGAACAGGAAAAAGCTGCGCTCATCATTGTTACCCATGATTCGCGTATTAAGTCTCATTTCAATCACCAAATTATTTTAGAAGCATGAAATTGATCAAACTCAGTTTTCAAAATCTGCTTCATAAGCCATTACATTTATTTTTAAGTTTGGTGCTGTTTTCGTTAGGTGTAGGTTTGATCGCGCTATTATTCATACTTAATAAACAAATCACCCAAAAGTTCGAAAGTAATCTTGCCGGTATCGATCTCATCATAGGGGCTAAAGGCTCTCCATTACAATTGGTGTTAAATGGTCTATATCATTTGGATGCACCTACTGGCAATATATCTTTAAAAGAAGCACAACCATTTCTCAATGCAAAACACCCTTTAATTAAGAAAGCTATTCCCCTATCTTTAGGAGATAGTTATCATGGGTTTAGAATCGTGGGCACACATCCCGATTTTCTCTCACTCTACCAAGCTGAAGTTGCTACAGGCCAACTCTGGACCAAATCTATGGAGGTCGTCATAGGTCATTCCATATCTAATACAAGCGCATTAAAAGTAGGCGATACTTTTATCAGTTCACATGGCCTGACCACAGATGATATCAACCAACATGACCATGCACCTTTTAAAGTGGTAGGTATACTCAAGCCTACAGGTACCGTTTGTGATCAACTTGTACTGACTTCCACGGAAAGTATATGGGCAGTTCATGAACACCAATTAAAAAAGAATGACACCATGCAGCACTCAGATCATGATCACGATGTTGAACCTGATTCTACCACTTTGGCTGATCGACAGATCACTACTCTATTGATACAATATAAGTCCAAGACCAATATTCAAGCTTTAAATTTGCAACGCAACATCAATCAAAATACACAATTACAAGCAGCTACCCCTGCTATAGAAATCAATCGTTTATTTTCTTTGATGGGAATTGGTTTTGACGCCTTGCGTTCCCTGGCTTGGGTGATTGCTTTTGTTTCCGGTCTCAGTATTTTTATCTCACTTTACAATTCATTGAAAGAGCGAAGACATGAATTAGCACTGATGCGTGTCATGGGTGCTACACCTGGGCGATTGTTTTCATTAATCATACTTGAGGGGCTGATCATCGCGGTAGTGGGATATCTTATTGGTTTACTGACTGCGCATTTAGTTTTATACTTCAGTTCCGATAAATTATTCGAATTGTATAAATACCGCTTTGATGCTTGGCACTTTATTCGCGAGGAAGCTTGGTTGTTTATAGGGTCTTTACTGATCGGATTGATTGCCGCTATCATCCCCGCTTTTCAAGCTTATAAGACTGATATTGCTAAGACGCTGCAATAGATAAAACGGATCAAAGTGATCTATGCGGGGAGTTAAAGCTTCACCCTTTGACCATTCCCAGCAGATTTATAGATAGCTTCAACTATTCTAATATCCCTCCATCCTTCCTCACCAGGTACCAGCACAGGTTTATTCATCAATATAGCAATCGCATCATCATCCATTTGTTTCGCCTGTTGATTGGGTAATGTTTTATGTAAGACCTTCCCATCACTGGTAGAGCCTTTTGCTCCACTATACGCTTGAAATGGTTCTAGTTTATACCCTCCTTTTTTACATTCTACATTCAGTTTGCCTTGGTTTTTTCCAAAACTAGCTTCGCAGGTTGCGAGGATTCCGCTAGGAAATTCAAGTTCGAAATTCATAGTTTCTTCTACTTCATGATAGATATCTGGTCGGGTAGTAGATGCTTTGGCTTTAAGCACTGAAATCGGCTCAAGGCCGATAGCATATCGCACAGCGTTTAATGGGTAGACGCCCATATCATACATCACTCCGCCACCCATTGCTTTTTTTTGTTTCCAATGCTCTGTCCGATTTTCACGATAACCTGCATGAGCTTGTACGGCCTTTATTTTACCATAGGGCTTTGACTTCGCCCATTGCATGATTTCCTGGGTGTTAGGTTCATGATGCATCCTATAGCCTACCGTTAGACTCACTTTGTTTTTATTGCAAGCATCGATCATGGATTGACATTCATCAGCTGTCACGGCCAATGGTTTTTCGCACCAGACATGCTTCCCTGCCTGTGCAGCTCGGATAGTGTATTCAGCATGCATCGAAGGAGGCAATACAATATATATGACATCAATATCGGGATTGTTTGCGATCTGATCGAATGAATTGTAATTATAAATATTTTTACTATTTAAGTTGTGCTTGGATTGCCAAGCGGCTGCTTTATCTGGACTCCCCGTGACTATGCCAGCCAACCTACATTTTTCCGTGAACTCAAAAGATTGAGCCAGCACATCTTGGCTATAATATCCAAGGCCTACTAAGGCTACGCCAAGTTTATCTTTTGCTTTCGGTACAATAATGTTGGCAAAAACCGAAGGTGCAATTATGGTTCCTGCTGAAAGTAGAGAGGATGATTTTATAAAATTTCTTCGTTTCATAATGAATAATGTATTATTGTGTAACTATAGATTGTCGAGTTTCTTATAATGACCTCACACAAAATAACTAAAAAAATCTCATACCAATTTCAGCAGGGGTTATATGCCTGGAGTAAAACGCATCCCAGACCTATGCCTTGGAAAGGAGAAAAAAATCCCTATAAAATCTGGCTCTCGGAGATCATCCTTCAACAAACTCGAGTAGAGCAGGGCTTACCTTACTATGAGCGATTCATAAAGACCTTTCCCACAGTACATCGACTTGCAAAAGCACCATTACAAAAAGTGTTGAAACTCTGGGAAGGGCTAGGCTATTATACCCGGGCTAGAAATTTACATGCCAGCGCTCAAATCGTATCCAATTCTTACCTCGGAGTCTTCCCGGCTACTTTCGAGGAAATCAAACAACTAAAAGGAATCGGCGATTATACGGCTGCTGCTATAGCCTCTTTTGCCTTTGATCTACCCTATGCAGTATTGGATGGCAATGTACAAAGAGTCCTAGCTAGATACTTCGGATTAGCTCAAACTATGCAATCCTCGGCAGAGAAAAAACTATTCCAGCATTATGCAGATGCATTATTAGATGCAGCCCACTCGGGTAAATATA
>JAYSTG010000378.1:0-3631 GCA_043719965.1 Saprospiraceae bacterium
CTCTGACGATCATGTTGACCGTGAGTAGCCTCACCAACTCCACCAAACCCATGTCGTTTCACTACCCCTTGAAATCCTTTACCCTTGGAAGTACCAACAGCATGTACTTCATCACCAGGTTTGAATACTTCTTCTACCGTGATTTGTTCTCCTGCTTTCTTTTGAAGGGTACAGTTTCTAAATTCCACCACTTTTTGTTTAGGTGTAGTAGCAGCTTTTCCAAAGTGACCTTTGAGTGGCTGAGAAGTATTTTTGACTTTAGCCTCGCCGAAACCAAGCTGAAGTGCAGAATATCCATCTGAGTCACCGTCTTTCACCTGGGTCACTACATTAGGGCCAGCTTCGATGACTGTGCAGGCAATATATCGTCCTGCATCATCATAGATGCTGGTCATGCCTATTTTTTTACCGATTAATCCGTTCACTTTTCAGTGTTTTAATTATTAAACAGTTAATATCCTTGACCTAAAATCAGACCTAGCGGTAATGCCAGTCCAATTGCAGGGCAATTTTTTAATTACAATTCGATTTATCCAGAAAAGGACCCCCGATCAAGTAAGTTTTACCTGAATGTCTACGCCAGACGGGAGCTCTAATTTGGAAAGCGCATCTACCGTCTTTTGTGTCGGCGTGTAGATTTCGATTAAACGCTTGTGGGTCCGAAGTTGAAACTGCTCCCGAGCTTTCTTGTTTACGTGAGGTGACCTTAGCACCGTGTAAACTTCTCTCTCAGAGGGCAGCGGAATCGGACCTGTAACTACAGCGCCGCTATTACGGACTGTCTTTACGATCTTCTCCGTAGACTTATCGACCAGGTTGTGATCGTAAGACCGGAGTTTGATTCTAATTTTTTGATTCATTTCCCTTTTTATATTTTCTAAAATACAATATTACGCTTTTACTGTGCCTTTTGCCTTAGCTATGACATCTATAGCAATGCCTGCAGGTACCTGGGCAAAATGTGAAAATTCCATGGTCGAACTTGCTCTACCAGATGTAATAGTCCGCAATTGAGTGACATAACCAAACATTTCTGAAAGAGGCACATCAGCTTGAATAGCAACTGCAGCACCGGACCTAAGTTCTTGACCTTTGGGTAATCCTCTTCGTCTGTTAAGATCACCAATGACAGGTCCTACAAACTCTTCAGGAGTAACTACTTCTAGTTTCATGATAGGCTCTAGAATCACTGGTCCTGCTTTGGGAGCAGCAGCTCTAAACCCTTCTTTTGCACATAATTCGAAGGCTACAGGTTTTGAATCCACAGTATGTATAGATCCATCGAATAATCTGATTTTCATGCTATCAATATTGTATCCGGCAAGTACACCAGATTCCATCATAGCTAAGAAACCCTTTTGAGTAGGTGGGATAAGTTCACGAGGAATAGATCCACCAACAATATTATTTACAAACTGCATCTTGGTCTTGCCGCTCTTAAAATCATCCGATTCCAAAAACTCTGAATCAGCAGGACCTATTTCAAACTCAATATCTGCGAATAAACCAGAACCACCGGTTTGCTTCTTTAATTTTTCACGATGAACAACGACTTTGGTAAGAGCCTCTTTGTAGTTTACCTGAGGGGCGCCCTGATTACATTCTACACCAAACTCGCGCCGCATACGTTCTACAATGATCTCCAAGTGTAACTCGCCCATACCGCTGATAATAGTCTGGTTAGTATCCTCATCGTATTTTACTTTGAAAGTTGGATCTTCTTCAGCCAATTTATTAAGGGCAATACCCATTTTATCTAAATCTTTCTGAGTCTTAGGCTCCACTGCAAGGCCGATAACCGGCTCCGGGAATTTCATACTCTCGAGAATAATCTGTTTGTCAGGATCACACAGCGTATCCCCAGTACGAATATCTTTCATACCGACTGCTGCTGCAATATCTCCTGCCTCTACAAATTCAATGGGATTTTGCTTGTTTGCATGCATCTGATACAATCGAGATATACGTTCTTTTTTATCAGATCGTGTATTTTGTACATAAGAACCGTTTTCCAACCTACCAGAATATACTCTCATATAAGAAAGTCGTCCAACGAAAGGATCATTGACAATCTTGAAAGCAAGGGCTGCAAAGGGTTCGCTGCTATTTGGTTTTCTTAATTCAATGGCGTCAGTTTTAGGATTGATACCTTCTACCGCCTCGATATCTGCCGGAGAAGGAAGATAAGTGCACACAGCATCCAACATGGCTTGCACTCCTTTGTTTTTAAAAGCAGAACCGCACATCATCAATACGATTTTCATATCGATGACCGCTTTTCTTAATGCTGCCTGTACTTCTTCGACTCCCAAAGAGTTAGGGTCTTCAAAGTATTTTTCCATCAATTTATCATCATATTCAGCAGCCACCTCCATCAATCGGTCTCTCCACAACTTGACCGTGTCCACTAAATCATCCGGAATCGGAATTTCAGTATAAGTCATTCCCTGATCTGCCTCATTCCAAATCATGGCTTTATTGGTAATGAGATCTACAACTCCGCTGAATGTATGCTCTGCTCCAATGGGTACTTGTAAAGGAATAGGCTTACAGCCAAGTTTGGTTCGAATCTCTTCTACCACATTGAAAAAGTCAGCACCAGACCTATCCATTTTATTTACAAATCCGATTCGAGGAACTTTGTATCTATCTGCTTGACGCCATACGGTCTCGGACTGAGGCTCGACACCAGATACCGCGCAAAATAATGCTACTGTACCGTCCAGAACTCTAAGTGAACGCTCTACTTCTACTGTAAAGTCCACGTGGCCTGGCGTATCGATGATATTAACTGTATACTCTTCCCCTTTCCAATTCCAAGTAGTTTTGGTGGCAGCTGCGGTAATAGTAATCCCTCTTTCCTGCTCTTGCTCCATGTGGTCCATCGTAGCTGCACCATCATGCACTTCACCTATCTTATGGTTGATACCAGTATAATATAAGATACGCTCTGTAGTCGTCGTTTTGCCTGCGTCGATATGCGCAGCGATACCAATATTTCGAGTATATCTAAGATCTTTAATAGCCATTTGAAAGGTTCGTTATGTGTTTTATCTGAAACTTGCAAAAGCCCTATTTGCTTCGGCCATTTTATGAATATCTTCTTTCTTCTTTACGGCAGCACCTTCACCCTTTTGCGCTGCTAGTATTTCGGCAGCTAATTTCTCAGCCATGCCCTTACCAGCTCTCTCCCGGGCATATCGGATCATCCATTTCATTCCAAAAAATATCTTTCGATTTGGTGGCAATTCTGTAGGAATCTGAAAGGTGGCTCCTCCGATCCTTTTACTTCTTACTTCCACGTGAGGCATAATATTATCTAGCGCTTTACGCCAGATTTCTAATTCACTTTCCTCACCTACTTTAGATTTTACAATATCCATCGCATTGTAAAATATAAATTGAGCGCCTGATTTTTTGCCACTCCACTGAAGGTTATTGATGAACCTGCTGACCAAAGTATCTGAAAATCTTGGATCGCCTTGTATTGGTCTTGCTTTTGGTTTACGCTTCCTCATCGCATGTTTAATTTATACCTTGATAAAAAACTATTTTTTAGGTCTTTTAGAACCGTATTTAGATCTTGATTTTTTTCTATTATTTACTCCAGCAGTATCGATAGCTCCTCTCA
>JAYSTG010000379.1:0-10162 GCA_043719965.1 Saprospiraceae bacterium
ATTCATCCAACGCATGGCTTGCCATCTTTCCCAAAGTCTGTATCGCGTAATAAAATCTTTGCTGATCTTCAGTGCGCTTATAGCAACAAATATTTGTCGGTTCATAGGTAAACAAGCGGGTTAAAGTACTTTTATATAGAGTAGAAGCTCCATAAAGGATAGTAAAATTCCACAATCTATAGGATAATCGATAGAAGGTGATTTTTGACTGACTAAGGAGCAAGAATTTTGGAATGCTGGGCGTGGAGGTTAAACCGAGTTAAAGACTTATTATGCTTAGATTATAGAGCAAACAGCTTCAGCCTATCTAATCCATTCTTTAAAACTTCTTTTAATTTCTTAAAGATACCTACCCCCCTACTAAAACACTAAATCGTCAAAAATCGATTAACTTGGACCAGACATATCAGTAAGAAGAGTGAACAAATTCAAACAGTATTTAAAAAAAATATCGCCCATCACAGACATCGAGTTTGAAGAAACGATTTCTTATTTTAAAGAATTGAAATTGCGAAAGGGAGATTATTTTTTAAAACAAGACAAGGTTTGTAAAAATGTTGGTTTTATTCTTAACGGGACGATTCGAATATATTACCTCAATCAAAAAGGAGAAGAAACAACGTATGGATTTTGCTCTGAAAATTGCTTAACTACTTCACTTAAGAGCTTTTTGACGCAAAGCCCGAGTCACTTGACTTTACAAGCGATTGAAGACACTTCATTGCTTGCGATTCATTTTGAAAATTTACAAATTTTATATCAAAAATACCCAATTTGGCAGACCATCGGAAGAGTAATTACCCAAAACGAATTTTTAATTATGGAGCAATACGCTTCTGTACTAAACAATGAAACCGCGATAGAAAAATATTTACGACTTTTAAAGGAGCAACCCACTGTATTACAAAAAGCCAGTATTGAAGATATTGCTTCGTATTTGGGTGTTACAAGAAGAACATTATCAAGGATACGCCAAGAAATTTCCAAATAGTCATTTGAGGACATTTGTCCTTTCCGGTGCTTAAACGTTAGCTCAATTTTGCATTATAATGCTCAATTAAAATAATGTAAAATGAAAAACGATCAAACACAACAAAACGTAAAAAGGGGTTATGCTGACATTGTAAAGCGTAACACCAAAAAAACCTTTCTGCCAAATATATTTCAATGTTGCGACTCAAAAGAAATAGCTGTAGATATTGGAAAAAAAATTGGCTATAGCGAAGATGAGCTTAAAAATGTTCCCGAAGAGTCTAACCTTGGCATTGGTTGTGGAAACCCAACGGCACTGGCTTCGATTCAAAAAGGTGAAACTATTTTAGACCTGGGTTCCGGTGCTGGTTTTGATTGCTTTTTAGCATCAAAGGCAACTGGTGAAACAGGAAAAGTCATTGGTGTTGACATTACACCTGAAATGGTAGCACAAGCAAAAAAGAATGCTCAAAAAGGCAATTACAATAACATAGAATTCAAAATTGGAGAGATTGAGGAATTGCCGATTGAAAGCGATAGCATTGATTTAATAATTTCAAACTGTGTAATCAATCTATCCAGCCAGAAAGAACAAGTCTTTAAGGAGGCTTTTCGTGTAGCAAAACCAAATGGTAGAATTATGATCTCGGATATTATTCTATTAAAGGATTTGCCCGATTATGTAAAAAATTCTGTAGAAGGGCATATTGCTTGTCTTGCAGGTGCGGTGAGAAAAGAAGATTACATCAATGTCATATTAAAAGCAGGGTTTACAGGTATTAACATTGACAAGCAAGCGCCTTTTCCAATAGAATTGATGTTGAATGACCCTATTGCGGAGAAGATAGTTAGAGAAAATAACCTCACTGAAAATGAAATTTCAGCAATAGCAAATTCTATTGCAAGTGTTTCAATAAGCGCTAAAAAGCCCAATTATGAAATCAAATTATAAGAAAACTATTTTAGGAGGTATTTTGACTTTTATATTAGGCACTAGTTGTTGTTGGTTGACTTCATTGGCTGTCTGGCTCGGGGGAGCTACTTCTTTGACGGTTTTATCCAGAGTTGTAGGTAATTACAATGCTATAATTTTAGGCACTGCGTTTCTGTTTTTTATTGTTGCTATCTTTCAATATTGGAGACAATAAAAATGAAAAAGGAAACACTCATTTTCTATTATTTAATTTTTTAAAATTTCCTCAAATATTTTTCAAATACGGTATGTTTTGAACCTGATGGTAGACGAAATACAGCTGAGTTTTGTTTATTGTCACATATTGGACTCCAATCCAGATAAAGCACCTCGTTTTTGATATCGCTATAGGTAGGTAATAAAGATTATTTTACTGACCTGCTTTTTTATCATAGGGATTTACTATGCCTGATTCAGGAGTTTGAACCAGAATTTGATTCATCACCCTATTTAGTGGATGAAATAATAGCTGAAGCCGATATTATCTATTTGCCCCTGACCCCTAAAATTGAAACAATTTTCGGGGAACCCTACTCTTATTGATAGTGATTAATCTAAATTTTCCAGCTTTTAAATTAGAAAATATTTTGCCAAAATGCTGCTTTAATTGATTAATGTTTACTATGCAATCAAGCTTGTTGGTTCCCCGAAACTGCCTCAGTTTAGGGGGCAGGGGGCTCAGCAAGTATTCATTTTACTTTAATAACTTAAGTTTGCAATCTTAATTTATCTAAAGCATACTTGTCATAATAAATTTATTTTTCAAACAATACATACTTTAATTTGATACCCACTAAATAGAGCGAAGCACCCAGAATTTCTTGGCAAACTCAGTTTTTATCTAGAGGCCCTGGACCGGGATGTAAAACGACCATTTGGAAACAACAGCGTTGGTATATTGCTTTGTAAGGGAAAAGACACAGAAGTATTGGAATATGTTTTGGCTCGAAATACATCCCCTGCAATGATCGCTGATCATGAAACCAAGCTCATTCCTAAAAAAATGTTGACTAATAAACTACACCAACTTGTTGAACAATTATCAAGAGAAAATATTGAATGACAGATATCGATACCCTGGTGATAAATTCTTCAATATTTCAAATCGATGAAGTACCACAAATAAAGATAGAAGATCCAATGTTTAATCACAAACCATTGGGATCCACATGGTCCACTATCTCCAGATCAAAAGCTTTTAACCCGATCCTCTTCCTGGGTTGAGCCGTGATCAAATTGATTTTGCGGATACCCAGGTCTTTAAGTATTTGAGCGCCGATGCCATAGTCTCGTTGTTGTTTATTTGGATCGTACATAGGATCGGAAGATTGGCTTTTGAGCGCTTCTAATAATGTCAGTTTCTTTTCTTCATGAAACAAATTGACAAATACTCCTTTTCCTGCTCGTTCGATATAGTCTAATGTCTTATCTATTTGGCGAGCATACCCATTGAATAGTATACTGTAAATATCTCCTGACTCGGATGCAGAATGTACACGTACAGGTACGATGTCGTCCGGCCCAAAACTTCCTTTGACGATAGCCAGGTGTTCATCTCCATTACTTTGTCGATACACGATCACATTAAATAATCCTCTCGGTGTCTGTATCACCTTTTCAAAACATCGGTCGATCAAGCGTTCTTTTTTCAATCGATAGGATACAAGGTCTTGAATAGAAATTATTTTAAGGTCATGTTTTTTAGCAATTTCTAACAGCTGAGGCAATCTGGCCATAGACCCATCTTCATTTAATACCTCTACCAGGACACCGGCAGGATAGAGGCCCGCCATAGTTGCAAGATCTACTGCTGCTTCCGTATGACCATTCCTTCTTAGTACCCCACCCATCTTTGCTCGTAATGGAAATATATGTCCTGGCCTGGCAAAATCATTGGATTTACTAGTAAGTGATGTCAAGGCTTTGATACAACTGGATCTATCGTGTGCAGATATACCAGTGGTACACCCTTGCCCAATCAGATCGATAGATACCGTGAATGCAGTCTCATGAGCCGCAGTATTAGATGACACCATCAGCTGAAGATTCAATTCATCTGCCCGATGCTCATCGATAGGTGCGCAGATCAATCCGCGACCATGGGTAGCCATAAAATTGATGATTTCTGGTGTAATGCATTCTGCGGCGCAAATAAAATCACCTTCATTTTCTCGGTCTTCATTATCTACCACGATAAGTACTTTACCTTGTCGGATATCTTCCAAGGCTTCTTCGATGGTGTGGAGTGCTGGTGTAATGGAATTCATATTTCGCAAAGTTAACAATTAATGCATCTGGAGTAACTAACAAAAGAACAGAGCTTTCGATGTAGCTACTATGTTTCTATACGATCATTTAAAGGTTAAAACAATAACTCCTGCCAATCAAGACCGAATGAGATGGAGTAGTTTAGTGACAGATTCCTGCCAAGAAAAATGTAATCCCAGGTATGACTTTATGTGATGGATTGAATCTTTCGAATTACGCGCTTTTGAATCCAACTGTTCGAATATAAGAGATACATATTCGATAGGAGTGTGTGCGATGTGCACTATTTCAGGACTTGGGAGGCTGAGACCGAGTTGTACTTCAGGACTACAGATGACTGCACATCCGCAAGCCAGGGCCTCTAATACTTTGTTTTGTTGACCTGTACCTTGAAAGATAGGGGCTATGAATATTTTTGCACGGACATAGACCGCCATGGGATGAGGGATATCCGCTATTAATTCCAATTTAGCTTTTTTTATTTTTTGAATTATTTGATGATCGGGGTCGGCGCCAGCTATGACTATTTTGAGATTTTGATGCTTAGTACGTATTATAGGCATAAGGTGATCGATGATATATTCGATGGCTGATTGATTTGAAAAATATCCCAGATTGCCTAAGAATAGAATATCTATATCTCGGACCCCATTTGTGAGTACATCAAGATAATCAGCAGCTAGACCATTCTGTATTATGTGCAATGTTTTCGAATCTTTTTTGATCGGCATAGCCTTGGCATCTAAGTCAGAAATGATCGTGTGATGATCAAAGTCTCGATACACTGAAGCTTCGTAATTTCGAGTGCGACGCACCTCTATCTCCCATAACATTTTAAAGAATGGCGAGCTAAGCTGGCTTCTTTTTAATGTACTCAAACTAAAACAATCCATGTAATCCAGTGTCTTGGATATAGAATATTGCCGAGCATACTCAGAAGTTCGGATCAACTGACAATAGATATGATCAGGCTTTACCCGAGCTATGATCTCCTGGATTTTAGTATGAATGGTTGAATTAAAAAAATAGGCAACTTGGGCAGGTAATCCTTTAGATATTCCTTTTAGGAGATTTGCGAATATCATGAACCTAGATAAAGGAAACACATGGACAGAACTGCAAAATGTACGAATATGCTCCAATGCTTCGCATGAAAGCGGAATATCTGATAAGCTTATAAGGACTATATCTACTTGCGTAGAGAGATGCCTGATCTGATGATAAAGTCGGAGCTTATCTCCTTTTTCTATGGGATATGGAAACCTGGAGCTGATGATCAGAAGTTTCACCTAAAGATCATGTAGTTTGTTTGTGATAACCTGAAGCGATAAGGGATTGATATTTTTGAATCAAACCTGCGGCAACTTTATAAGTATCATATCGATCAGATACGAATTGCACGGCTTGTTGACCGAGTCTAAGTCTTTCCTGAGGATGTAATTGTACATGCTCCAGGCATTCGATAAACTGCTCCGGTGTATCTGCAATTAGGATATTTTCTTTGTGCGTAGCTGGGATGCCCTCAAGACCTAAAGAAGTAGTGATAATTACTTTGCCCAAAGCCATGCCTTCTAATATTTTGACCCGCATACCACTGCCTGATAATAATGGTACTACCATTACAGGATGATTATTGATAAACTTATTTGAATCCTCTACTTCCCCATGAATCACTACTTTCGGAAGACGCAGATTTTTGATACTATCCGGGCAATTACGGCCAGCCACGTGGAGCTCAAATTCTGGATGAATAGCATGAACCCGATTCCATACATTCTTCAAAAACCAGTTTAAAGCTTCAGAATTAGGCATCCAATCCAATGCGCCTATAAAAGTAATACTGAGCGAGGTATCGGGTTTGACTACAGGTTGATATTGTTTAAGTTCAATGCCAATGGGAGAAGTAATGGCTCCATTGTGATACCCTAACTTTCGGAATTTACCTAGATCACGATCTGTAAAAGCAATCAAAAGATCATATTTCTCGAATTGTTCTACTTCATATTTTTTAAGCTGTTTGGTAAGATGTTTGAGATACCATTTTCGCCAATTATTTGGATGATGCTCGATGATACGCTCCCAGATCTCGTGCTCAATATTATGAGCCCGAAGTGAAACGATAGCATCAGAATATTTTTCGATAGTCTCTATATAAGGCGCTAAATACAAAGTCTCCAACTGAATGACATCATATTCATTGCGTTCCAGTAATTCGATCAGCTTAAGATTAAATTCATTGGAAATGAATCGAGTCACATGGTAGGAAGTGCCCTTGATCAGGTTGATCACAGCATCCCACCCATTGATAGAAGTATCAACATCTACAGAATGGATTTCCTTAAAGTATGAATAATCCGCAGGCAATTGACTGATATCAAAATGGTGCTTATTCGTATTCATGGACAGCAAAGTAAGATCACATCCCATTTGATGCAATGCTTTACTCAGATGGGTTACCGCTATTGATTCACCATCTTTCAGGGGATATGGAAATTTTTTACAGAGCTGTAGTATGCGCATATATTTCTACCGTAGCATCTCGCAAATATGGTTAAAAAAATCGAATTGGTTATTCCTTCGAAGATTAATGTAATAACTTGTATCAAAAATTACCCCTAAGGGTGGTTTTTTTAGGAAAAGGACATGCATTATCCTACTTAACGAAATATTTTGCTTTTTGGTAAGTCAATCCTTAAGAATTTTAGGCTGACCGTACTATTTATTTGGGTTGACGCCAAAAAATTAGAGATTTGTACCCAATTCATGGATGAGATCATAGTGGCTAAAGGAATCTTCAAATCTTATGGGAAGGTGTCTGTCCTAAAAGATCTCGACTTGAAGGTTTGCAAAGGCGAATTGATTGCAATCATGGGTAAATCTGGCTCTGGTAAAAGCACTTTATTGCATATACTTGGCACTTTAGATAATGCAGATAGCGGTACTTTGATTGTAGCGGGTAACGATCCTATGAAGATGGAAGCCAATAGATTGTCAGAATTCAGAAATAAAGAAATTGGATTTGTGTTCCAGTTTCATCATTTACTCCCTGAATTTAATCTTCTAGAAAATATTCAGATGCCTGCACATATTGCTGGCTGGGATAAGGCTAGCATATCATCCAGAGCCGAAGAATTACTCCATTATTTTGACCTTGAGCGCATTCAATCACAGAAACCATCGCAATTGTCTGGAGGTGAACAGCAAAGGGCAGCGATTTGTAGAGCTCTTTTTAATCGACCTTCCATCATCCTGGCAGATGAACCCACAGGTAATCTTGACCAATCTAATGCTGAAGAATTCCATCGTTTGATACGAAAACTTAGTGAAGACTTTGATCAGACCTTTGTGATTGTAAGTCATCAATTGGATCTGGCGGTCCAGTGTGATAAAATTTTTATTCTCGAAGCAGGATCACTGCATCTAAAGGTTTAATTCACAGATACTTATTAAATTGCGATAAATCGTATGGTATGAGATTACAGCAATTGTTTTTGAAAAATAAAGCAACTCTAATATATGGGGCAAGTCTGGCCATACTTTTATTTTTTCTTAAATGGCTCGAATTACGCTTTATCCTATTCGATAATGCATTCGAAATTTATATCGGTGTCATTGCCCTTATTTTTACTGCATTAGGGATATGGTTGGCCCTAAAACTCATCAAATCCAAGGTACAAACTGTATTTGTAGAAAAAGAAGTTTATACCACTTTCACCAGAGAGTTCGTAATCAACCAAAAGGCTTTAGATGAGCTGGGCATAAGTAAGCGTGAACTGGAGGTACTTCAATTGATGGCTAAAGGGTATAGTAATCAAGAAATTGCAACTCGATTATTCCTTTCATTGAATACAATCAAAACACATAGCTCTAATCTTTTCGAAAAAATGGATGTAAAAAGAAGAACGCAAGCTATCGAAAAAGCTAAAAGAATGAGTCTGATCCCTTAACAAGTAGTCCTTCGGTATGAAAAATGGAGAATGGACTAAAAATCACTCCAAGGTATGAATGAAAATAATATCAGAAACTTCAATTTTGCAGCATTTCAAACTTTAAAACTTTATAAAATGAAAAAAATTGTAATGGTTTGCGGCTTGATCGCTGGGCTTATTGTTTCTGCGATGTTGGTCATCTTTACAGGGATTAGCTATACCACAGGAAATTTTGAAGGAAGCATGTTGATAGGTTATGCCAGCATGATACTTGCCTTTTCACTTATTTTCGTTGGCGTTAAAAATTACAGAGACAAATCTCTGGACGGTCTAATCCGTTTTGGTACGGCGTTTAATATGGGCCTCTATATTGTATTGATTGCTTCTACTATTTATGTGATAGTATGGTTGATATGCACTCATTTTTTTATTCCGGATTTTGGTGAAAAATACGCTGTAAAAATGTTAGAAAAATTCACTGCAAGTGGAGCTAACCAATTGGAAATAGCCAGTAAAACAAAGGAAATGGCCCACTTTGTTGATATGTATAAGAAGCCTTGGTTTAATGTATTGATCACCTATTCGGAAATCGTCCCAGTAGGGCTTATCGTCTCGCTGATCACCGCCCTCATCCTAAAAAAAAGGGCTAAAACTATGGATGAGCTCCCTGCATAAATATTCCAAAAGGACAATGTTATATCACGGTTAATTGAGATCAAACCTCCTTACTGCTTAATGAATTTTGCTGTATATATTTTATTAGAATCTTTCATTTTAATAAAATAAACTCCTGGAGGCAGAACATTTACTGCAATGGCAGTAGATCTATTATACAAAGCTGTACCTTTTATCATGACCTGTCCCTGGGTATTGATGATATCCCAGTCGGCAGGATTGGAAGTCGGTGAGTCGATGAACAGCAGATCTCTGGCAACCGTGGGATATACTTTTAAAGATAAGGTCTGAAAACTTCCGAATATTGAAGTGGTCAAGTCAAACTTTGTACCTGAATTGAACACTTCTTTGGTACTGAAATTTTGGACAAAAGCCATGACATAAAGTTCTTCGGGTTTCCATCCTGTAGAATCTTTGAAAGCATAAACGTATTTTTTTTCGGTAGCATCCGTAATGGTGATTTTTTGTCCCACTGCTGTCGTAAGATACTTTCTCATCACATTATAGTGATCCAGTTCTCCATTCGATGCTGTAAACCTGAGGTTGCGTTCTACAAGTATCACTACCAACCTTAAGTCACCATTGATTGCGCCAGAGGATTTGATCGTAACAGTTGCCGATCTATTATTGCCAGACCCTGATTCGGTCACGAGTACCGAAAGTGGACTAGTCCGTGCTATTTCTTTCTTGAGGGCATCTTCAGTGACCAGAGGTGATCCACCTAATATACCTCCTCCATTTAAAACCACAGATGGAGAACCAAAGATGTTATAAAAAGTTGCTCGATCTTGATTATCTATCTTATTGTATTGATATAATGGGCAACCACTATATGGGTATGGAGGATGAATAGATATGTGGTGTACATTTTTAGGATATTTAATCAGTAAATCTTGAAGACTAGGATTACGACTGGCGCAGATCGGGCACCATGTGTTCGTAAAATGCTCTACTAAGACATATCGAGCATTTTGGCTCTTCAGTTGACTGGTATAAGTCAGTAATAATACTAAAACTAAAATTCTCATGATTCGGTTTTTTTATGAATACAAAGATAAGAACGCACCGTTAACACTATTTAATGGGTTGCAAGTATATTTTAACCATTTTTCTTCAATTGTCGAAGATGTAATTGTGTATTGCAAATTTCATACCTATTATTTATTAAATATTTAAAACATTTAAAATCAATATTATATATCATATGATGACCAATTTTTTACCTTCAAAAGATTATGTATGACTTAACAAACCTAGACATTTTATGAGCTAGAGTTCTTATATTTGCCCATTAAATCCCTTTAATGAATATTCCAGATTTTTCTTCAGGTGATGTATGGATCAG
>JAYSTG010000380.1:0-3623 GCA_043719965.1 Saprospiraceae bacterium
AATGGTGTCCCTGCCTCCAAGCAGTATCATTTGCTCCATACCTTCAGTATCTATTTTGATCCAATCGAGCCTGGGGAGCTGATTGGTCCATATCCAGCTGTCTAGACGAGTGACTTCGATCGGATGATCTTCTGAGGCGGAGGGTTGCAGATTCAAGCGATACATGCCTGTATTAAATGGATCATCCACAGCTACTTGTTGGGCTAGATTATGTACTGAAGCTAAGCCGTTATCATTTCCTAGCCCAGATTGTGAAATTTCGACATGGCCGGTCGATACATTAGATAATACATTGTACTGTAATACATCAAACCATTTAGATGGCTCGAATGCGTATACTCTACCCTTAGCAGCCATTTTAGAAAAAAGTAAGGTCCATGCACCAATATTAGCTCCAATATCAAGAATGTAATCCTCAGCAGTCACCAATTTTTTCATAGCCCATACTTCTTTTGCCTCGTAGTAGCCCTCATAAAAAATGCGATGACCAATATGTTCTGAAGGATTGATTTTTAGCGTTAAGTCCCCATCATAATCGTGGATGGTAGTCCATAAATGATCTTGAGCTTTAGGACGAATTATTTGTTCTCGGATCCTATTTAATGCATATCCAAAGTATCGTAAATAATAAGAGTACATAAAAAACCGAGTGAGCTTGGCTATACTATACATGACTGGGCAGTGCCTTGTGACGGTGATATAAAAAGTATAATGCCACAGTAATGCTGCAATAGGTACACAACGAAGCCCAAGTCACGCCCCAGATCCCATAGCGCGGAGCCCAGATACTATTGAGTACAATATTAATAACCAATCCGATGGTGGCAGCCATACCATTATAAGTAGGTTTTTGGAGATAGACGAAGTATGCACTATAGGGCATAGTGATAGAGATCATATACGCACCTATCAATAACACGACCGAAATAGGGAACCCCAGTAGGTACGCTGGTCCCAAGATATATTGAAACAAAAGATAACTCCCGGCTATGAATACAACAAGGATCAAAAAAGTATCTTTCACCAGCGTTTTTATTTCAGTTACTATTAATATGTGATTTTCTTTTTGTGCATCTACCTTAAATGTATTGATCAGGACACGCTGCGCATTTCGCGGTCTGATTAGAATAAACAAAGACAAGGCACTGGCTATACTATATATCCCTACCTGATCATTGGTACTAAAAGCTGATAAAAACCAAATATCTGCTTTGTAATTTAGTTTTTGAAAAAGATCAGCGAGCACGAAGATCCAACCTGATTCATAGATAAATCGTAAAACTGACTGAGGAGTGGTGACTTTGTTATGTTGTATTTGACGCTTGGGTATACTATAGATCATCACTATGATCATCACCAGCGATTGAATGATCAAACCATACCAAACCACGTAGATGAATTTTTCAGGTCGATGTTGGTAGAAAAAAAATAAGGCAGCTATGCCGCAAGCCCAAGCAACAGTAAGCCAAAGGCGGAGACGCGATACTTCGGCCAATTTGTTATTGCCATCCATCCAGGCAGCCAGGATATTGACCAAGATCATACAAACTATTTGAATCGTTATTAAAATAGGTCCACCGCTAGCATAAATTAATTCTGATGCTAAAAAAGTGATGTCCCAGATGTCTTTGGTGACAAATAAGATCAACGTGAGTGCGATGCCGACGGTAATCGCATAGAGTATGGTTTGATTCCAGATTTTGGATTGATGAAGTTCGCTCCGACGCAGCTTTGCAAGGATGATAGCAGGGAGCCCTGCCGTCAGCAATATCACAAGCGTAGAAGTAAAGTTATTAAGGATAGACCACGTGCCTTGAATAGATGGTCCCCAGATGCGAGCGAGGACTATGGAGATGCCGGCCCCGATGACCGCAGTTAAAAATTCCAGCCTGAATAATTTGGATCCGATAAGAGAAGACCAAAGTTTCATGAGTGGTCGGATCGTGTGAGGATCATTTGATTCAATGCTTGGATTAAGCCAAGATTTTGTTTTTGCCGAGCATATTGTTGGATTGCACTGGTATTGGGAGCTATGTTTGTAGTACCATGATGTTTCCATTCATTATACCAGATTACGAGCTGATTTGCCGCATCTACAGGTTGATCAAAGGATTTTCCAGTTTGGGTCTCGATCAATAAGCGATCAATGACATCATGATCTGCAGGCACGACCAAAATTGATTTTGCGGCCCGGATATACTCATAGATTTTTGCACTGGGATAGCCTCGGTATCCGGCCCAGCCATGATAAGCTAAGACTTGAGCGTTATTCATTTCATGGAGTGAATCTTGGTAAGACAATCGTTTGGGAATGATTTTTACCTCTGGATGATGAAGTATGTTTTTAATACGTGCTATGACTGATTCAGCCCCGGGTGCTAAAAAAACAACTTCTACATGAGGAAGATTATGATCTAGAAAAATTTTTAGACTTTGTAAAAATGGAGTCAGAAATGATTTATTATAAAGTGTTCCGGCTATCGTGATTTTAAAGGTTGTCGTATGGATGATCGGAATCATACGAGACCAGGCTTCTTCATCATACCCATTGACCAGGACGAGACGGCAATGCAGTGGAGCCTCCAATATATCCAAGAGGGTAGTAGATAGACTTATCAGGAGATCAGCTTGATGAATACTTTTACGGAGATAAAACTTTTCTAACCCTATTTTTATTTTTTTAGAGAGCGGTAGCGTCTTTTGATTTTTAAGGTACATCTCATGATAATAGGCATCTCTAAAGTCAATCGCCATTGGGATAGCATATTTAGCAGCTAGTCGGGCAACTATACGCACCAAATTCGTCGGTCCCGACTCTACGAGCATGACATCAAATTGATGTTCCGCAAGTATATATTGCAAGTACGGTTTGAACCATTTATTATAAGATTCTTGCGTGGTCCTACCAAACAGAAGCTGGATAAAATAAATGAACCTCCATAGGCCAGTCTTTTGAATCCAAGTAAAGTCAAAATACTTAAACCAAGTGTTCTCAAATGGAGTTCTGTAGACCGTGACGCCATTTTCCGAAGCGGTTGCAAATGGGGTTGAATTGGGCTTGCTATAGTCTTCAAAAAATTCTGTACCCTTAAAATGTCTTGTAAGCACCCATACATCCCATCCGGCATGATGCAGCCCTTTTGCAAAGTGAAATGGTCGAAAACCATTGACAGACAAAGCAGGTGGATATGTGTACGTGACGATTAATATTTTCATGCCTCAAGAAGATCCAACAGGAATTTTGCTTGCTTTTCCCAAGCATAGGATTCAATGACAGTCATAGGAGTCAATGGCACTTCAGTATTCGATTTCCAGCTTAGGTATAAAGATTTTATAAATTTTTTGATGTTCGGTATTTCTTCTGATGTATGGGGCAATATCACGCTATTATCCAGAGGTGCATAGATCTCTTCTAATTCGCGATCCCGACCCCCATCTACCAGACATAAAATGGGCTTGCGCACAGCAAGATATTCATTGAATTTTCCATGAATGAAGCCCTTTATATCTGTATTGGTCCAGGTCAATACCAAGTTGATATGGGCATGAGCCATAAAATGCCAGGCATCGAGTGTTGGTTGTTGTGTTTTGATCACCGCAATATTGGTTAATTGATGTTGATT
>JAYSTG010000039.1:0-16959 GCA_043719965.1 Saprospiraceae bacterium
GATTTAGGAGCCTGTGCTTTATTGACTACGCTAAATCCTTCGCCAAACAAGCGTTTACCAATAGTCCTAAATTCGAGTTCAGTCAATAAAGGTAATAAAGCCTCTTTATCAGGACTAGTATATTCCAAATTTTTTTCATTGAGCGGGACAGGTACATCGGAGACCACCGTTGCAAGTCGTTTAGAGAGAAAAGCATTTTCTTTATCTGCAAGCAGTTTATCCTTGATCTTACCTTTTACTTCCTCGATCCGATCATAGATGTTTTCTATAGACCCAAATTCCTCAATGAGTTTTATTGCAGTTTTTTCACCTACACCGGATACGCCTGGGATATTATCGACTGCATCTCCCATCAGGCCCAATAGATCTATCACCTGCAAAGGGTTAGAAATTTGAAATTTCTTTTTTACTTCTTCGATTCCAAGGATTTCAGCGGGAGCACCTTGTTTGCCTGGACGGTATATTTTTACTTTATCGGTTACACATTGGGCCAGATCTTTGTCGCCAGTCATGATATAAACTTCAAAATCCGCTGCTGCAGCACTTTTGGCCAGTGTAGCTATCACATCATCGGCTTCATATCCTTCAAAATCGTATAAGGGTATATTCATCGCTTTGATGATATTGCGAATCCAAGGATTAGCATCCTTGATAGGCTGAGGGGTTTCTTCCCGGTTTGCTTTATAGTTTGCAAACTCTTGTTCTCGTAAAGTTTGAGATGGATGATCGAATACTACTGCGATGTGAGTAGGTTTCTGTTTTTCAAGTACTTCCATTAAAGTGATCGTAAATCCGTAAATGGCTGAGGTATTTAGTCCTTTTGAATTTACGATTGGTGTCCGAATAAAGGCATAATAAGCCCGATAAATCAAAGCATAAGCATCTAACAGAAATAACTTCTTAGTCATAGGACAATATTAGGAAAAAAAGCGTGCTCAAGCTCAGGTTTTATATTACAATTGTTTTGGGTGTTCCTACATCAAAGGCACCCGATACGACTATAATAGTCATTTATCCCTTCAGATCATGCCTTAGAAAATATTTGAAGAATAATTACAATTTTTTTGAAAGAACAATGAAGGATTCTGCAAAAAAAAATATTGATTGTTTGATGCTGACTTTCTCAACATATCCGGTCTTTTATAAATTTTTAATTTTCAGCATGACTATGATTACATTCGTTAGTTGAATGAGGTCAAAGTACGATTGACATAAATCCTTTTTTAAAAATGAAACGAAAAAAATTTCTACAAACTGCAACCGCGCTCACTGCCGGAAGTATACTACTTCCATTATCTGCATGTAAAGAAACACCAATCAAATCTATACCGAAAGTGGAACGAAAAAATTGGGCTGGTAATTATCATTACAAAGCCACCACACTTCATACTCCCCGATCCGTGGAGGAGGTTCAATCTTTGGTAAAAAAGTTATCAACACAAAAAGCTTTGGGCTCTTGTCATTGTTTTAATGATATCGCTGATAGCACGATGAATCAAATTTCCACCCAACATTTGAATAAATTATTGTCTATAGATAGCGAAGCTAAGACGGTGACAGTGGAATCAGGAGTACGATATGGTCAGTTTGCTCCGGAGTTGAATCAAAAAGGATTTGCACTGCACAATCTTGCCTCACTGCCACATATTTCTGTTGCAGGCGCGGCTTCCACCGCCACACATGGATCAGGTGTTGCTAATGGCAATCTTGCATCAGCAGTACAAGCTATAGAATTTGTGTCAGCAGATGGTGAACTTTATCAATTGAGCAGAGTTAAAGATGGGGAAGAATTTAATGGAGCCGTCGTAAGCCTCGGAGGCATAGGTATTATAACCAAAGTGACGCTCGATATTCAAGATACATTTCAGGTAAGGCAAGACCTATTTCAAGATCTACCACTCCAATCTCTGAAAGACCATTTTGATGAAATTATGTCTGCAGGTTACAGTGTCAGTCTCTTTACAGATTGGCAAAATCAGATCATTTCTCAAGTCTGGGTAAAAAGGAAAGTAGATGGAACCACCAAAGCCCTGGGAACTGATTTTTTTGGGGCTAAAGCAGCCACTCAAAACCTACATCCTATCACCCGATTATCTGCTGAAAACTGTACCGAACAGATGGGAGTCGCAGGCCCGTGGTACGAACGATTGCCTCATTTTAAGATGGGATTCACTCCGAGTAGTGGTGAAGAATTACAAGCTGAGTTTTTTGTACCTCGCAAAAATGCAGTAGATGCGATATTAGCACTCGAGAAAAAAAAAGACTTGATCTTCCCTCAATTGATGATCACCGAGATCAGAACCCTTGCGGCAGACCCTCTCTGGATGAGTACAGCATATCATCAGGATTCGGTAGCTATCCATTTTACTTTAAAACAAAATACACCGGAAGTGCTGAAATTATTACCCATGATCGAAGCTGAATTGACTCCTTTTGGGGTAAGACCTCATTGGGGCAAGCTGTTTACCATGAAACCACAGCTCATTCATTCTAGGTATGAAAAGTTTAATGATTTTCTGGCATTACTGAAAAAGTATGATCCTCAGGGTAAATTTCGAAACGGATATATGGATTTGAATATATATGGAGGTTGAACTTCTCCATTGGATAAGAATCGCCTAGCCACTTATATAACCTATCTATATGATTTATAGGCGTTTACTATAATTAATAAAACCGGAGCATCCCTTTGATTTTTAAATAATACGCTTATCTTTGCCCCGCTCAATTAAAGAAATTTGGTAGAGTTGTGGGTGCCTTAGCTCAGTTGGTAGAGCACAGGACTGAAAATCCTGGTGTCCCTGGTTCAATTCCTGGAGGCACCACTTAGCTTAAGAGGTTCATCACTTTGATGGACCTTTTTAGTTTTAATATTTTTATGAACTTAGATTCTCTTCAATCTTTTTGTTTGGAATTGCCATATGTCACCGAAGACATCAAGTGGGGTAATGATCTATGTTTTTCCATAGGAGGTAAAATGTTTTGTGTAGCGAGCTTGTCGGAGCCATTAAAGGTCTCCCTCAAAGTCCGTAATGATGAATTCGATGAGTTAATATGTACACCCAGTATCCTACCTGCTCCCTATGTGGCCCGCTACAAATGGATCTGGGTCGAAAATGTTAAGGTCTTTTCTAAAACAAAATGGGAGGCCTATATCCTTCAATCTTACCACTTGGTAAAGTCCAAACTTCCTAAAAAAATCTTAAAAAAACTCGGGTAGCAGGCTTTGAAGATGAATTGATTCAACCCATCCAGTCAAGTACTATTTTTCATGGTTTTTGAATTCTAAAAAGGTTTGATTATATTCGGAGCTCAAAACCTTAAATGTTATGGATCAAAAAATGAATATGTTAGCGGTGGCTGTGGCTACCTTGATTCCCATGATCGTGGGATTTATTTACTACCATCCCAAAGTGGCTGGTGGAATGTGGATGAAAGCCAATGGCTTTACGTTGGAAAGTATGGGTACTGGGCCAAAACCCATATTGTATGTAGGTGCTCTGGTACTTTCTTTCTTCTTAGCAATTTTTTGCCAGGGTAACGTGACAGGTCCTGATCAATGGACCGCTGCTGACGGACATAGCTATGTTACTTTTACGCACGGACTGGCTCATGGTCTGGGCAATACGCTTCTTTTTGTATTACCGATATTAGGCACCATGGCCATATTTGAAAAGAAAAGTTGGGAATGGTTAGGAGTTAATGTGGTCTATTGGTTGATTACCTTAGCACTGATGTGCGGTATACTTAGTGCCTGGAGATAAATCTAGACGAGCGGTTCCTGTTGACTGAGGCAATGAAAACTGCCTAAGCCCCAGATAATATCTGTAGAATCTATGCCGACTACAGTGCGAGTAGGAAAGCAACTTTGAATTATAGTGAGCGCTACATCATCTTTGTCATTACGAAAAGTAGGTACGATCACAGACTGATTGGCGATATAAAAATTAGCATACGAGGCCGGCAATCGCTGGCCTTCGTAGTATATAGTATCCGGCATTGGTAATTCGACGATACTAAGTGGTTTACCATCCAGGAGTCTCATCGATTTTAGCTGTTTGAGATTATGTTCGAGCAATGCATGATTTTCATCTTTTTTGTTGGGCTCGATCACAGTGATCACTGTATCATCATTGACGAATCGAACGGTGTCATCGATATGTCCATCGGTATCATCACCAATGATGCCTTCATCTACCCATAGTATTTGTTTCACTCCGTAATAATTCTCTAAATACCATTCGATGTGATTTTGTGATAAGTGTGGGTTTCTATTTTTGTTTAATAGACAGGCAGTAGAGGTGATAAGAGTACCCTTATTATTAAAATCAACACTGCCCCCTTCCATGACTATACCCGGATGTAACACCGGCAAGCCTAAGGCAGTACCCACTTTGGTCGGTATCACATCATCTAAATCATAGGGTGGATATTTGTTGCCCCAGGCATTATACCCCCAGTCTATAATCATTTTTTTGATGTCTTTTTTCGGATTGATGATGAATGCGGGACCATGATCTCTGCACCAGGCGTCATTCGTAGGGTGTATAAAAAATTCGACTTTGGTAAGATCCACTTTTGCTTTGGTCAATAAAGAAATTGCAAAGTTTTGCATGTCGATATCTACCACATTGATTCTGACCAATTCACCTTTTGTCAATTCTTTAATAAAAGCTACATACGATGGAAAAATTTTTTGAATTTTCCCAGGCCAGCTTTCTTCTTTATGAGGCCAGGAGAGCCAGGTCGCTACATGCGGTGCGTACTCTGCAGGGAAATAATATCCCAAAGATTTGAATGGTAATTCTTCGAGTAAGCCTTCAATCACATCCTTATTCTCCATCGATAAATCTTTTGGTAATATTCTGATAAGAATCAATTCTTCGATCTCGCATAAATGGCCAGTGGGTCCGATAAAAGTCAGTCTTGTCAAGATCAATAGTTTCTATATGTACCTCTTCGAGGTCATGAGAGGCTTGATACAATATTTTACCAAAAGGATTGGATACAAATGAACCTCCCCAAAATTTCATCGCTCCATTTTGTTCATACCCTACCCGATTGACGCTGACTACGTGGACTCCATTGGCCACCGCATGGCTTCGTTGGATAGTTTGCCAGCCATTAAATTGTTCTTGATTAGTAGTTTCATCTTGAGCAGTAGCCCAACCAATAGCAGTGGGATAAAATAAAATCTCTGCCCCTGTCAAGGCAGTCAATCGTGCTGCTTCAGGGTACCATTGATCCCAGCATATCAATACACCTATCGTTGCAAACTTCGTTTTGAATACTTTATATCCGAGGTCGCCAGGTGTAAAATAAAATTTTTCATAAAATGCGGGATCATCCGGTATATGCATTTTTCTGTATTTGCCCAGATAGGATCCATCTGCATCCAGGACTGCGGTCGTGTTGTGGTAAATACCCTGGGCTCTTTTTTCAAATAAAGATGCAATGACGACCACACCCAATTCTTTTGCAACACTTTGCAATTGGTCAGTAGTGGGACCTGGTATGGGCTCAGCTAATTTGAAATTATCATAGTCTTCCACATCACAGAAATAAAGAGAGGTGAATAATTCTTGAAGACATACGATTTGAGCGCCTTGAGTTGCAGCTTCTTTGATTTTGGATATAGCCTTTAATAAATTGGTTGATTTATCTTCACTACAGGCCATTTGCACTATTCCTACACTGACTTTTGACATTTTTTTTCATTAAAAATTTTAAAAATAAAAAATTCAATTTTCAAACCAAATATTGGCAAATAAAGTTTTTTCAACCATAACCTGGAAAACCCTATTAATAGTACATACACAGGATTATGCAATAGATGAATAATTTGGTGATTCTTTTGTAATAGTCACGTGATGAGGATGGCTCTCATGAATACCTGCTGCAGATATCCTGACCATTTTAGCCTGTTGTAATGCTTTTATATTTCCTGCTCCACAATATCCCATACCGGCTCTTAATCCTCCAATGTTTTGTGTCATCACTTCTGACAAGGAGCCTTTGTAAGGGACTCTACCTTCGATACCCTCCGGTACCAGTTTTCTGATATCATCTTCTGCATCTTGGAAGTACCGATCTTTGGAGCCTTGTTCCATAGCTCCCAGAGATCCCATACCTCTATAGGTTTTAAATTTTCGACCTTCAAATAATATGGTTTCACCTGGAGCTTCCTCTACACCGGCGAATAATCCTCCTGCCATGATAGTGCTTGCTCCTGCGGCTATTGCTTTGACAATATCGCCGGTAAATCGAATACCACCGTCTCCTATAATCGGAATACCTGTACCCTGTAATCCTCTTGCTGCTGCCATGATAGCAGATAATTGCGGTACGCCTACACCTGCCACTACTCGAGTAGTACATATGCTACCCGGGCCAACCCCCACTTTTACACCATTGACACCTGCATCGGCCAGAGCTTTTGCACCATCTGCTGTAGCGACATTCCCACCAATAATTTCGAGATGAGGATGACGGGCACGTACACTTTTGACAGCATCGAGTACCCCTTTGGAATGGCCATGAGCTGTATCTATACAGATGACATCTACCTGGACTTGAATGAGTGCATCCACCCGATCATGAAGTTCACTATTGACACCTACGGCAGCACCTACCACTAGTCGGCCCCAAGTATCTTTGCAGGACAAGGGGTAATCTTCTAACCGCATAATATCTTTATACGTGATCAAGCCGATCAGTTTTCCATGTTCATCTACAACGGGTAATTTTTCTACTTTATAATTTTGGAGGATGCCTTTGGCTTGTTCGAGAGTAGTGCCTTTCGGTGCAGTGATTAGATTTTCTTTAGTCATGATCTCCGTGATAGGTCGTTGGAGTATCGTTTCAAAGCGAAGATCTCTATTAGTCAAGATGCCTATCAAATGATGGCGTTCATCGACTATAGGGATACCACCAATGCCATATTTATCCATGATCATACGAGCATCTTTGACGGTAGCGCCTACTTTGAGTGTGATCGGATCGATGATCATACCGCTTTCAGATCGTTTGACGCTCCTGACCTGATCTGCCTGAGCCTGAATCGACATATTTTTATGGATTACTCCTAAACCACCTTCTCTGGCTATAGCGATAGCCAGTTTTTTTTCTGTCACAGTATCCATAGCAGCAGATACAATAGGTACATTGAGTCGGATACCTGTAGTAAGCTGAGAGGCAATATTCACTTCACGAGGTAAAACTTCAGAATAAGCCGGGACTAAAAGGATATCATCGAAGGTGTACATATCCTCGATGGAAGCAGTGGTGAGGTTGTTTAGTTTTTCCATGTGCAAAGATAGGATGATTTTGGAAAAAATAAACCATCAAGTTAATAGGTCGAATTCATATACGACACCAGCAGTAGTTCCTTTACATGCTTTGCTTAGTACCAAGCCACTTTGTTGACCAAGGTACCGATACCCTCAATATGTATATGGACTTCGTCGTCTCCTTCCAAGGTAAATGTTGATGGGGGTACTATACCCGTACCGGTCATCAGAAAACAGCCTTGCTCAAATTTCAATCCACGAAGGAGATAATTTTTAAGGTCTTCGAATTTTCTTTTCATAGTCTTTAGTTGGGTCTGGCCATGAAAGACACATTTATTGGCTCTGTAGATTTTAAGATCGATGAGTGATTCAGGATCCATAGGACCATCCGTGATCATCAAGCAAGGGCCTAAGGCCGCACTGCGTTCATATGTTTTTGCTTGAGGCAAATACAAAGTATTTTCGCCTTCTATCGATCTGGAGCTCATGTCATTACCTATGGTATATCCTGCAATCTCACCATGCAAATTGATAAATAAAGTAACTTCTGGTTCTGGCACATTCCAAGAAGAGTCTTTCCGAATATTGACATATTGACCCGGTCCTGCTACTCGATGTGGTAGTGATTTAAAAAACAACTCAGGTCTGTCCGCTTCGTAGACTAAGTCATAGGCCGATTTGGCATTTTCACTTTCTTCCATACGCGCATCTCTACTTCTTAGGTAGGTTACTCCGGATGCCCATACCTCCTGGGATCCTATTGGGGCTACTATCGTACTTTGGATTGAGGCCCAGGCCTGATCTGTGTAGGGCGTGGTAGTCACAGCAGTATCAGCGAGGTAACTGTATAGGTTTTTTCTATTGATCAAAGTATCCCAATTTTGAAAGCCTAAAGGGTAATAACGCTGGTAATAATCAAATACTATATTTCCTTCGCATTTAAATAATCTAATCGCTTCCATAGCTTGCTTTTTTAGGTTTTTGAAGAATTATGGGACAACCACTGATGAGCTTGAACTTCTAATTCATCATAGAATGCAGTGCCATATTTTCTGATCAATGCAATTTTTAAAAATTTGTAGACTGGGACTTTGAGCTTTTCTCCATGCTTACAAGCCGGATTACAAATATCCCATCGATCGAAGTTCAATACTTCCCAATCAGTTATTTCCTCTTTATTGACTCTGATGGGATAAAGATGACAAGAAATTGGTTTAATAAAATCGATAGCACCATCCAGGTAAGCTTGCTCAATCCCACATTTGAGCACTCCTGATTCTGATCTTATGGAGTATATACAAGCTTGGTCCTTTTTGAGCGGGGTCGACCATTTTTGATTTTGATCTTGAACTGTTCTTTGCCTGAGGACACTATCTCTTCCTTCATCATCCAAGTAAGGCAAAATTTCTTCAAAGTAACTATCCAACCACTGAGCCTCCGCTGGCTCCAATGGTGCTCCTGAATCACCTTCGACGCAACACGCTCCTTTGCACGCGGTCAGATCACAGACAAATTTTTTTTCTATGATATCAAGACTGACGAGTTTGCCCTGTATGTCCAACATCTGAGCCCAAAATACGTGATTTTTTACCCTGGATCATACTCCTAAATGCCATAGTGTGTGAAAATCACAAAAAAATAAACATGATTTTCAAAATAAATGGCTCAATTCAACTTGAATCCAATATTTTTGAGCTCCGAATGATTTCGGGGCATTTATATTATCATTTGAGCGTATTTTTTTAAGGCAATGGATGAATTAAAACAGATATTCAGGACTAAATCGCAAGAACTTAAAGATAAAATTAAGCTCTTATTAAAAGACCATGGCAACCTTAAACTGGATGAGGTAAAGCTGGAACAGGCCTTTGGTGGTATGCGCGGTATCCAAAGTATGATATGGGAGACCTCATTATTAGATGCTCAAGATGGTATTAAATTCAGAGGATATAGTATTCCTCAACTTCAAGAACTATTACCAAAGGCTCCGCAAGGCAACGAGCCTTTACCTGAAGGTATTTTTTGGCTCATGCTCACTGGCGATATCCCTACGAATGAACAAGTGCAATGGTTGAGTGATGAATGGGAACGCAGGGCCGTCATACCGGAAGCAATGAGCAAAGTGCTCGATGCTCTGCCGACTTCAGTTCACCCTATGACTCAATTCAGTATAGCCATCAATGCTTTGCAGTGCGACTCCATCTTTCATCATCAGTATGAAGAGGGCATGTCCAAAAATGATTATTGGGATGCTACATATGAAGATGCTATGAATTTAATAGCTCGTATCCCTTTTGCGGCAGCTTATATTTATAGAAAAAATTTTAAGGACAATCAACATATACCTGCGGATCGATCCTTGGATTGGGCTGCCAACTATGCGCATATGCTCGGATTTGAAGGCCATGAATGTTATGAGATGATGCGACTGTATCAGACTATACATGCGGATCATGAAGGCGGTAATGCTTCAGCCCATACAGCTCATCTGGTCGGATCTACATTGAGCGATGTATATCTATCCTATAGTGCAGCGATGAATGCCTTAGCCGGACCATTACACGGATTGGCCAATCAAGAAGTCATCAAGTGGATATTTGAAATGGTTGAGGCGTTGAATACAAGCAAACCTACCAAAGATCAGATCGAAACCTATATCCAGGAAACGTTAAGTAAAGGAAAAGTGGTACCTGGCTATGGACATGCTGTACTTAGAAAACCTGACCCCAGGTTTTATGCACAAAAACGATTTTCAGAACGATACTTAGCAGATGATGATATTATTAAAATCGTATGGCAATTATTTGAAATCATACCACCCATCTTGCAAAGTTTGGGTAAGGTAAGCAACCCCTGGCCTAATGTGGACGCGCATAGTGGGGCGATGTTAGTGCATTACGGTCTTACAGAATATAATTATTATACTGTTTTGTTTGGTGTATCTCGGTCCTTAGGAGTAATGGCGGCTCAATGCTGGTCCAGAGCGCTAGGATTCCCACTGGAGCGACCAAAATCATTGACTACTGAATGGATATTCGAATTTGTAGAAAACAATCATCAAAAGTGACCTAAAACCTGTCCATAATGACTAAAATAGAACCGAATTTAAAATTTACTGCAGAACATGAGTGGCTCCAGATGGTGTCTGACACGGACGCTTTGGTTGGAATAACAGATTTTGCACAGGGCGAATTAGGTGAACTAGTATTCATCGAAGTCAATACGGTAGGAAAATCACTTAAAAAAGGTGCTATTTTTGGAACAGTGGAGGCCGTAAAAACAACTTCGGATTTGTTTTTGCCTTTAAGCGGTACCATTCTAGAATTTAATAATGAAATCAGTGAGAAAGGAGGCGATCAACCTGGCCTGATCAATGAAGATCCCTATGGCAAAGGTTGGATTATCAAGATGAAACTTGACAACCCAAGTGAAGTAGAAGACTTATTAACTGCTGAAGCTTACCAGTCCCTTATCCATTAAAGTATTCATAAAATAACCATTAGTCACATCACCATTGCCGCTGTCCATCATCTACCATATCAGGATGTATAAGTGGACGATACTGTGGACGATGACCATCATTGGACTGACGCTTTTGCCTAAAGCTACTTTTCCTAAAAGCCAATTAACGATACCCCATATCGATAAGGTGGTTCATTTTGGTTTTTATTTCATCCTGATAACCATTTATTTAATTGAAGGCGCGAAGCATAAAAAAAACCTAGGATTATGGGCGGGACTGCTGTTCAGCTCAAGTTTAGGGATAGGCACGGAGTATGGACAACTTTATTTACATAATGGACGAAGCTATGATCTTTGGGATATGGTAGCCAATATGCTCGGCGTGTGCGCTGGTGCATTGGTTTATACCTTTATTTTAAAGAAATCCTAACCTTTATGACTATTTTGACCATTTCGATGGATTTTAAGATGAACTTTTCTAATGATATAATTCGTTTTACTAATCAGCTGCGACATGAAATATTACAGTTCTTCTATCAAATCCTTAGTATACTATCCAAGTATGGAATCAAGTCAGATTAAAGATTGCATGAAAAATTCATTTGACGACATCGTTTTCGAAGGACGGAATAAGGACTACGGCGCTTATGTATTGAGAAGGTTATATGACCGACATATGGTGCGAGGCATAGTAACCGGAACATTAATTTTTTTATTGGCGATATCTTTTCCGATCCTTTTAAAATACATTCACAGAGTACTACCGGAGCCCATAGAAACATTGAAACTGCAAGAGGTACGGTTAGCGGAAGTACCTCCTATCGATCCTAAAAAATCAGCTCCCCCACTCCCTCCTAATTTAATCACTAGACCATTAAATCAGGCCGTAAAGATTGTGGAACCCATGGTAAAAAAAGATGATGAAGTCAAGGAAGTGAAAAACCAAGAGCCCACGCCTCAGAAAAAAGAAACCCCAGATTCAAATCTTATCGCAAATAATTCACTTTCTAAAACCGCGGATAGAAATTCCACAGGATCTGATAAACCTGGTGGATCTGCTGAAGGAAATGATGAAGGCACAGTCTATAGTGTAGTGGAAGAAACACCAAGATTTCCAGGTTGTGAACATTTATCGACCATACCTGAAAGAAAAAAATGTGCCAGCGATAAAATGTTACAATATTTATACAAAAACATTCGCTATCCTGATATAGCTAAATTAAAGGGCATTGAAGGACAATGTATACTCACCTTCGTAGTTGAGAAAGATGGAAATATCACCAATGCTAGCATAGTACAAGATATCGGTGGAGGATGCGGACAAGAAGCATTGAGAGTTATCGAATCTATGAATCATCTTACTGAACATTGGCGACCGGGCATGCAACGAGGTACTCCAGTGCGGGTGCAATTTAGCTTACCTTTAAGCTTCAAACTAAGCAGATCAGGATTATAATACGGGTAGTGACGCAAACTTTTTTTAGTCTCTCCCTATTCAATACTCAGTAATATCGTAAGTTAAAGACATGGAATTTTTGAAAAAATATAAAGCATATCTCGTAGTAATACTGGCTATAGGATTGGCTTTTTTACTTCGGAATAAGTTTACTGGCTCTAATGATGAACCCTTACCATCATCTACCTCCACGACACCCTTAGCTGTGGACCAATCCTCATCAGGAGAAGAAGGAGTTTTGAGTGTCGCAGAAATACCACCTCTTTTTCCTGGGTGCAATTATCTTTCTACCATAGAAGAAAAGAAAAAATGTTCTGATGAAAAATTGCTACAATATCTATATGCACAGATAAAATATCCCGATTATGCTCTCCAGCATGGTATAGAAGGTAGATGTGTCGTCACTTTTGTGGTGGAACCGGATGGGAAGATAGGCCATGCAAAAATCATCAAAGATATAGGTGGTGGGTGTGGTGAAGCTTCATTACTCGTAGTGCAGAGTATGAATAAAATGTCTGAGGCCTGGACTGCCGGAATGGACAAAGGAAAACCAGCGCGAGTACGATTTAATTTACCGGTTAGCTTTAAGCTTAATGATCAAGGAGACAAGAGCAATTAAAATTTATTGATTCTTATTGTGGTCTGGCTAAAGATAAGATCAAATTGGATGTATTAATAGAAGGAAAACTATAACTGACTGTGCTAGCGAACCTATTCCACCTGAGCAGATGCCAATTGAGTCGTCCTAAATCATACACCATTTTTTTATGCTCCGTCTTTTGTCAAAGTCTATAGCATATCGAATCTATATTTCAAATCTTTTAAAATCACAATTCGTTTCTACCGATGAGATAAATCTAAAATAATTAATATTGATTTATAATTCTTTCAAAATTATTGTAACTTTTCCTGGATTTAATACACTGGAATTGGACAATGATTAGGTATACTCACAGTTTAAAATGCTTGGATGGCAATTTATTCAACTTTATTTAAAAGGTTAAAGTTTTTTTCTTAAGAAGCTTTGTTTTTGTTCAAAATGATTAACTTTGGAAAATGGCAGGAAGCAAATTAGCAAAACGAAATGATCTTTCAAGCCTTGAGCCCAGATGGTTTGCTTTTTATGTTTTTCCAAATTGCGAGAAAATTGTATACAAATACATGATAAACAATGGTTTGCAAGCTTTTTTGCCATTCAAAAAAGAAGCCCATCAGTGGAGTGATAGACGGAAGTTGGTAGAAACTCCATTGCTTAGTTCTTATGTTTTTGCTAAAATCAAGAAGGACGAATATTATAAAGATGTAATTCAAATAGATAAAATCGTTAAAATTGTCGATATCGGCGGTGAGTTATTTAGTATACCGGAAATAGAGATAGATTGGTTGAAAAAGATTTGTGTTTCCGGCTATCGAATAAATTCCGATTCGAGCGATGACATTCAGCAAGGTGACAAAGCGATGGTAAACACTGGGCCTTTAATAGGATTGGAAGGGAGGGTATGCAATCACCTCGGAAAGAACAAATTTGCAGTTGAAATAATATTGTTGAAGCGCTTGCTGTTATTAGAAATTGAAGGCGGAGAGTTAACAAAAATATAAAGTCACTTCCTATTTGACTATTAGATATCGTTCCATATCATGTGACCGATGTGGCGAAGGCATCTTTCTAACAATCCATATTGGCTTTGTTTATTAAATAGTCTAGTGGCTAAAGTCGTAAGGCTAATAACAATGCACTCGCGAAGCAAAATCTGAAAGGTTTCTCAAGCGGTTATCCATTTTTTAAATCTATCAGGTTTCAATAAAAAAATATTCTACTTATTTATTTTCAAGCATTAATCATAAAATACAAATGAAATTTCAATATTTTTATATTATTGTATTTATCTGCTATTTTAGCACAGTCCAGGCAGTTGTAAAATATGACGAAGGCACTATCCAGATCGATGGTATCCAATTCCTCCAAGATATGGATGATCCAAAGAAATATTATTATATACCACAATATCCCCGTCTATCCAGAAAAGAAGACGGTACTCTGGAAATTTTATGTATGAAATATGTAGGCCAGGGAGGAGCAGAAACCAATGGCGGAATCTTTCATGCGTTGATAGAGTTTTCACTTCCTCAAAAAATGATAGCCGACTTAGAAAGTAAATTAAAAGCCAAAGTAGGCAATAGTGCCACCATTGAAGGACCAGTGGCACTTCAACAAGCTATGAAAGATGGTGAAAATGGATTAGCCAGTTTCCAGGTTATTTCTTCTATTCTCACGAATACCGCAGGTGCTAATCCGTTTACTAGGACGATCATTACCTCAGGCTATGCTCCGTTCTTGCCCGGATCTAAAGCAGCCATCGCAGCCAGACTTTCACAGGAAGGGGCTACTCTTTTATTTAAATCGCTTGAAGGAGGAACATCAGATGTGTCTGTTACGCTAAGTGGATATTATGAAGCTGCAGTAAAGGCCTATAATGCAATGATCACTGCAGAGAACTCTGTTGTGTATAAACACTTTAGCTCTATATTCAATAAACAAGCTGGATTTAGGAAAGATGAAATCAGAAAAGTTACTGATGAATTGGTAAGAAACCAAGCGATTAAAGTCGAAGTATTCGATCGCAGTACAGCCTTAGGCATTAATGCAAAGGATATGGAGGGAATACTCTCTATCGTAACAGAAAAATTAATTGAGGTTATGTTTAATGCAGAAAAAGGCTGGGCTAAAGACCCCGAGCGCATAGCTGCCGTGAGTCAAAATCAAATTCCTCTCAGACAGGAAAGAGGGGCTTTTGCTCAGTTTTTTGCAGGTACGGGTAATCAGGAATATGTATCCGATGACCAGTATACTTTGAAAAATTACAAAGACATACGCAGCGATAAGGTGATGATTAATTTAAGCAAATCTACCACTATCAAAGTACCGATTTACACTTCTGGTAATCTATCGATCCTATATGATGAATTAAAAAATGAGAATCTTTATTTCAGGACAGTCAATCTGGATGACCCTGATTTTCAAAAAAGAGATGTAGTATTCCAAGTAGATGGTCAGTTTGCAGAAACATTTAATGATGTTTTTAATTCGGTAACAGTAAGTTTTAAGAAAAAATATCAGGATGGTGGCGACGAAGTTACCCGCGATTTAGTATTCGATAAAAAATCAATAGAGAGTGGCATCACCGTTCAGCATGTGATGTATCCCCGTATGGGAATCAAATCTTCAGATTGGCTTAATTATCAGTATAGGATCAGTTGGTCATTGAAAGGCCAGAATGTGAGCATCGATGAGCCCATAGCTTCAGATCAATGGAAAGTATCTAAATCGCCTGCCATCATCTTAAGTCCTCCATTCAATAAAAGAATCATTGAAATAGATGCAGATCGTCTTCTCTTTAAAGAAAAAAATGTGATTTCTGCAGCCATACGATTTCTTTCAATGATCAACGGTAAGCCACAATATTATAAAACTCTGGTATTAAGAAATTCCGATGCCGTGAGCACAAATAAAATAGCACTTTATGCAGATGTCGGTGGATCCTATGCTTACCAGGTGACCTGGAATACCAAGGATAAAGAAATAAAAGATGAAGTGAAAATACTCGATACAGATTATTTGATCTTGATTCCCAAAATGTAATAGTGTCATACCTCATCATCTTATCCAACCAAGACAAGGCATGTCTTTTCATGTATTCATCCTGTTTGGAGTAATGTCTTGAAAAAGTACTCTGTCTTAATACAAATGAAGAATAGACTAAAAATTCTAATTCTGATTTACTTTGGGCTATTCATGCTCCACAGTATCCTATATGGCCAACAAGTATACATTGACAAAGGCATATACTTGGAAGGATTATGGTGTTTTCCATTGCATACAGATAGTCTGACTTATGTCTATATGCCTACCAGAGGCAGATTAGCGATGGGTGAAGATAAAAAACCAAAGTTTTCTTATCTCCGTTATATTATCAATAAACCTACAGAAATCAATACCAATAGATCTATCACGGAAGCGGATGGCGGTGGTATACTTCACTTTCTCGTTTTATATGATACTCCCGTCGAAACTGTAACAAAAGCTGAAGAAGAATTAAGGAAAAAATTAAATAATAAAACGATTAAAGTTCGGGGGCCGGTTATATTTGAAAAAGGGTCCTATGCATTGATATCGTCCATTCTCAATCCTTCGAATGGATCGACAGAGAAAAAGTTGATATCAATAGGTGATGCTCCGGTGCTGGAGAATAGCAGTATTGCTCTTTCCTTTAGTCTCAAGCCACAGGAATCAAAACTTCTATTGGAAAGTTTCAAAATGAATACGCCTGATATCTCCATCATATTCGATCTTGCGTTTGGCGGACTTACAGATGCTTACGATGCCACACTCGATATTGATTGGTCCGAAGTGAAACGAAGTGATGCTTTTAAAGCTGGAGGTTCGGTTTATTTTATAGGGGCTGATGTGGAAATAGCTTTCGAAAAATTGCGACGACAAAGTGCTATTAAACTCATCGTAAATGGATCGGGAGGAATATTGGAAGGTCTGCTTAATACGGTGTATGATAAATTACTCAACCTGATGTTTGCACCGGCAAAGCCAGAAAATGTGGAACAAGCAGGTGGTCTGGGACCTGCATTAAATGCATTGACCGGACCCAACGGCCCTTTAGGAAGTAGAAAAACCACAGGTTTTGGTCTTAATGTCGGATATCAAATGAAAGACATGCAGAGCTCCGGGGTAAGTCATTT
>JAYSTG010000381.1:0-10156 GCA_043719965.1 Saprospiraceae bacterium
ATTATCTACTTTTCTTTGAAGAATAAAGATATCGGAAGTCCGGTCAAATCGTATCGCTCTCGCAATTGATTTTCCAGGTATTGCTTATAATTCGCTTGAACGTAGTCCGGATTGTTACAAAAAAATCCAAATGCTGGATAAGTCTTAGGGATCTGCGTCAAGAATTTAATTTTCACTAATTTTCCTCTAAAGGGTTGAGGAGGATTTTTGGCTGTGACCTCCGCTAAGAATTCATTGAGGTCAGATGTTTTGAATTTTTGTTTCCTTCGTACACAGACATCCATAGCTGTTTCGACGACCTGGAAAATGCGTTGTTTATTCAATGCTGAAATGAATAAAATGGGGATGTCATTGAAAGGTGCAAATTTTTGCTTTAATACTTTTTCGTATTGGTGCATGGTGTTAGTTTCTTTTTCCACCAGATCCCATTTATTGACGAGGATGACTACGCCTTTATGTTTTTTTATCGCCAGATTAAAAAGATTAGAATCCTGGGCTTCGACCCCAGTCTGTGCATCGATCATCAGTAAACATACATCACAGTCTTCCAGGCATTTTATCGCTCGGATCACTGAATAAAATTCAAGGTCTTCATGCACTTTAGTTTTGCGACGAATCCCCGCTGTGTCCACTAGAAGAAAATGTTTGTCAAATTTATTGTAGACGGTATGAATTGCATCTCTGGTCGTACCAGGTATATCGGTGACAATATTCCGATCTTCACCAATCAATGAATTTAAGAGCGTGGATTTACCGACATTGGGTTGGCCTATGATAGCGATTTGTGGTAATTCATTTTCTACTTCTTCCGAGGGCTTGACCTCCAATACTTCTACGATATCGTCCAGTATTTCTCCTACCCCTGTACCACTTATGGAGGACAAAAAATAAGTGTTTTCAAACCCCAACCCATAGAATTCATTAGCCTGCAACATACGTTGATGATTGTCGACCTTATTGACCGCGAGGTATACTTTTTTCTTAGTTCTCCTTAAGAGGTCTGCGACCTGTTCATCCAAATCAGTGATGCCCGTGATGACATCTACCATGAAGATAATAGCTGAAGCTTCATCAATGGCTAATTTCACTTGTTGGCGAATAGCTTTTTCGAAGATATCGTCTGAGTTTTTTACAAATCCACCAGTGTCCACCACTGTAAATGTTTTTCCATTCCATTCACTGGTCCCATAGATTCGATCTCTGGTGACTCCACTGGTATCATCGATAATGGCTTGGCGCTCTCCAAATAATCGATTGAAAAGTGTCGATTTGCCTACATTGGGTCGCCCCACAATTGCTACTATATTACTCATTCTACTTTCGAGGGTTAATAACCATATTTTTTTAAGACTTCAGGATTGTTTCTCCAGTTTTTTTCAGTCTTTACTTGAAGGTCCAGATAGACCTGGTGTCCGAGAAAATCTTCAATTTTTTTTCGGGCATGAATACCCAGATCTTTGATGCTCGTGCCATGTTGTCCTAATAGGATTGCTTTCTGGCTATCCCTCTCAATGATGATGTAGGCGTGGATCTTAGCAAAAGGAAGATTATCTTTCACTGTGTCTTTAAAATCTTGAACTTGTACTTCACACGAGTATGGAATTTCGTCATAATAATTCTCAAAGATGGTCTCCCGAATTAATTCTGCTATGAAGAATCGTTCGTGCCGATCACTTAAATCCTCTTTTGGAAAATAAGCAGGACCTTCAGGCAATTGATCTAATATTTCTTTCATTAAAAGTGGTATATGTGCTTTGGTCAATGCAGATACCATAAAATGAGCTTTAAATGAGAATGAACTAGACCATGCAACTATAGCTTTTTCACATTTTTCTTTTTTGTACAAGTCTGATTTATTCATGACCAATATGACCGGGGACTTGGTTTTGGATAAGGTCGAGATGGTATCCGGATCTATCGATTCATCTGGAGTGGTACAGAACAGGACCAAATCAGCATCGTGAACACCTGAATGTGCTAGCAGATTCATCCTTTCTTGAAGTTTATATTGGGGGTTTTTGATTAAACCTGGGGCATCTGAGAATACGACTTGATGTTCTTCATCATTGTATATGACAAATATTCTGTGTCGGGTAGTCTGTGGTCTATCCGTGATAATAACTAATTGGTGGCCGCATAAAGCCTTGACCAGACTGGACTTACCCACATTGGGATTTCCAAATAAATGCACAAATCCTGAATGGTGTACGACTGACATGAGAGGTAAATATACGAATTAAGCCCCTGATGGAAGCTTTAAAGTAGGACGACAGGTATGAAGTCCCCCGCTTTTGGATCATCAATGACGAAGTCGCTTTTTTTGAGTGTGAAGAAAATATTCGACCAAATTGACTACGTTGCCGGGCTCCAGTCTTCTCCAATCTATTTCATTCAATGCTGCTCCGAATCGGACATAATATTGAATTCCGGATTGCTTTAATTCCTCTTCTATATGGTCCATCACTCCAAGCATGACTATCCATCCACTCTCCTCGCTTACCTCTTCGTGCCATTCTTCATAATAACAATCATCCGAACTATGAAAATTGAGCACATTATCCAGAATCAAAACAAAGCGATAAATCTCGTGCTTCATCATTTTTTCTATGATAGAGCGTTTTAAATACATAATATCATTTTGAATGGCATCGTTCCATTCTCCGATGAATTCAATGATTGCAAACCCTTCGATGTAATCTACATAAAGGATTTTTAGGTATAGGGTATCGGAATCCATCTCATCCCATTGAGGATGGATATAATAATTATAGATCGCATGGGAATAATGAAATTCACTATACTGTTGTCCAAAGTACGGCGATCGAGGATCTTCCGAAGCAATGTATTGATCACGCCATTTATAAAAAGGTTCAATATCCTGCATACTATAATATTATCGTAAAATTGAGCTAAAATTTATTTTTCAGTACGATTATTTTTGATATTTAACTAAACCTTACTTCTATCTTAAAAATAAGCATCACCGGACCCGAATCCAGCGGCAAGAGCACCCTGGGCAATTGGCTGGCCAATCGATTTAAATGGCCAATAGTCATGGAATATGCTAGAACTTTTCTTGATCGTGGAGGCCAGGTACTACACACGAATAGCTTGGTACAAATTGCACAGAATCAACTTGGATTAGAATTATCAGCGATGCAACTTCAATGCCAAGGAATGATATGTGATACGGATCTTTTAGTGCTCGCGATATGGAGTCAGGAAGTTTTTCGATCCGTACCATGCGCTTTAAGGGCATTGGTGTCTCATCATCATTATGATCATACTTTTTTATGTGCACCTGACATTCCTTGGGTAGCTGATCCTTATAGATCCAATCCTATGGACCGAGATAGGCTGTATGGACTGTATAAAACCGAACTCTTAAAATCTAAAAGACCATTTACCGAGATCCGTGGCAATGATCCTGATCAAAGAAGTCACCAAGCTGAAATAATTATAACCAATTTACTAAAAGGGATGTAATTTTGCATCATCTCACGATAACCCGGGGTGCCCCACGATTTTTTTATTCATAAACAAATTGGAAAGGCTGAGATCAAACCCGTCGAACCTGCTGGGTAATGCCAGAGAGGGAAGATGCAACTAAGCTCCGTATAATGTATTTTGAATTTTATAGACTGCATCTATGCGTAATATTTTTCTTTTTGTACTTTATTATTACATTTCAGACTCATCCGTCTTTGCTCAACAGAAGGTTATAGTGCATGTGAAAGCATCCGATGGTAACCCAATATCTGGAGTGACAGCTTATACTCTTCCTCAAAAAAAATACCTAGTATCTGATGAGCATGGAAGGTTTATATGGACCTTATTAAAAATAAAAGATACGCTCCATCTGGAAGAATTAAATTATGAAATAGCCCACCTAGTCCTCGATGGTCTGCAGGAAGAAATTGAAATAACACTGCAGCGTAAGCAGCACACGATGAAAGCTGCAGAAATTATTTCTTCCTGGACCAAACCGCGATCGATCATCGTGCATAGTACCTTGAATGCAACGGAGTTGGCAAGGAAATCTATGATCCAAGATGTACCCTATATTATTCAAAATTTACCTTCCAGTGTAAGTACCTCGGATGCTGGTAATGGTGTCGGCTATACAGGAATCCGCATACGAGGATTGGATCCTACTCAGATTAATGTATTGATCAATGGAGTTCCGCTTAATGATGCCGAATCACAAAGTGTCTTTTGGGTTGATCTTCCGGATTTGATTGCTTCGGCATCCGAGATTCAAGTACAACGGGGAATAGGTCTTTCTGGCGCTGGACAAGTAGCATTCGGATCATCGCTTTTAATCAATACTAATCGGTTAAATGCGAAACCTTATTTGACAGCCGATATGGCTGCTGGAAGTTATAATACCAATAAGGCTAGTATATCTCTGGGTTCAGGTCTATTCAATAAAAATTGGAATATTCAGGGAAGAGTATCCAAAGTACATTCAGATGGATATATCGATCGTGCCAGTACGGACCTTTGGTCTGGCTATCTCTCTATTTCGAAAATAACTGGAGATAGATCTCTCCGACTGCACCTATTCGATGGCCTGGAGAAAACCTATCAGGCATGGTATGGAGTGCCAGTACAGTTTGTTCGTAGTAATCGAACATATAATGCTGCCGGTACAGAAAAAAGTGATTCACCATATTCCAATCAAATAGATCGATATCGTCAAACGCATTTTCAATTCATTCATCATGAAAATTTGAATCGGAGTTGGAATATACAAAACACAGTACACTATACTCCCGGTAAAGGTTACTATGAAGAATACAAAGCTGATCAGATGCCTTCTGATTATCTATTGAATGGCGCATCTTCAATTCCTATTATAAGAAGAAGAAATCTGATAAATAATTTTGTCGGTTCGATACATTCGGCTCATTTTGCCAATGCACGTATGGATATTCAATTCGGCACTGCATGGAATAGATATGCAGGGAGACATGTAGGTGAAGTCATTCAAGTTGGAGCAAAGGTCTTGTCGACACCTTCGAAATATTATGACCGATTGGCCACTAAATGGTCATCTATGGCATTTGGAAAAGTGGAATATAATTTTAACACATTTCAGATCATTGGTGACATGCAACTGCGAATCGTGAAATACAATTACCAACCGGAGTCAGCTTCTATAATCGATTATTCTAAGATCATTCATCGATTTCTAAGTCCAAAGCTGGGTATGACATGGCAAATAAACTCAAGACTACAATTATTTGCTTTCAGTGGAGTAGCATATCGGGAGCCCAATAGAGAAGATTATATCAAAGCGGATAAGTTGCTTCCGAAAGCTGAACGAGTATGGGATCATGAAGTCGGTGGGCGCTGGCGCACTACTTCTTTTTCAATGGAACAGAATTTTTATGGAATGGTGTACAAAAATCAATTGATTCCCACCGGAAAATTGAATGATGTAGGAGCTTATATTCGATCCAATATTCCATCTTCCTACCGATTGGGTTCGGAAACCTCTCTATCCTGGACTCCAAATCCTTCCTTGACTATAAACGCCAACGTAAATATATCCAGAAACAGAACCCTATCCTTTATTGAATACATTGACAATTGGGATAAAGGTATTCAGGAAGGCCGTATATGGAATAATCGACCTATTGCTTTTTCTCCAGGCCAAATTTTCAATATAAGTTTGTACAACGTACTACTTAACCGCACCTATTACTCCAATCATCATCTTATTGCTGTAGAAAGCAATTTTCGCGCTATCGGTAATCAATATGTGGATGGGACTGGTGTTGAATATTCAAAACTTCAAGGATACCACCTTTTGGATGGAACCCTTTACTATACTTTCCAAAGAAAAGGCAAAACATTATTTGACCTTCGGTTTCAATGTAATAATCTGCTCGATAAAAAATACAGTTCTAATGGTTGGATCTATCGATTTAAGTCTCCGTCATATAATCCTGTTCCTGATGATCCCTACGCTGCCTCAGAAGAAAATAATACCTATCATCTCAAAGGGTTGTTTCCACAAGCAGGAAGAAATGGCATGCTAGGGATACGAATCTATTTTGGGGCTAATGAATAAGAGCTTTGGTCTAAAATTTATAAGTAAATCCTAGGCGATAGACTAAAGGCAAGTTCGTGCTTTGGCTATCTGCGAGAAGATCATAGAGCAAATAGATTTCAGAGCTAAATAAATAGCCACTGGTATATCCCAATCCCACCAAAAACTGATTATCTCCGAATCGCTCGCTGACTAACTTTGTACCAGTGGCATTGTATCCAGTAGGGTAGACCCGATTTATATAAGTAAGTTCGGTATGAGCGAACAAGATCCTAAATATTTTTGCTCTTGCAAATACACCAGCACCATAATCAAGGCCATTAAATTTTACGATAGAGCCATTACCTGGGTTAAACCTTCCATTAGTATACGTAAAGTCCAGTCGAGGTCCAACAGAAAATATTTTGTTCAGTTTGTAACCCAGCATAGGAGAGAGTCCCACACTAAAAGTATTCCCTCCCAAATTAGCGCCGGAAAAAGAAATACCAAAGCCACCTCCATACCACAATCGATCTACGAAGGCATTCGATGCTTGTTTTTCAGGTACCACTCTTTTCGATCTCGAGGATACTTGGCTAAATAAGCCTGAGTACATCAGGAGACTCAGGAGGCTCATTGTGAGAAGGCGATTCATAATCATGGTATTTTATTTAAGATTGAAAATAAGCAGGTTTTTATTAAAGAATACGATTAGTGTGGTTGATTTAACTCATCTTGAACCCATTTTAATACAACTTTAAGTTGTTCATCCGGTTTAAGGTTTGAATTATCAAGTACTATGGCATCGTCAGCCTTGGTCAATGGCGAATCTGCTCTCGTACTATCGATATGATCTCTTTCGCTTAGGTTAGACGCAATTTCAGATCGAGTGGACATCATACCTTTTGCTATTAATTCATTATATCGTCGGTCAATCCGTACACTGAGATCGGCTTGCATAAAAATTTTAAGCTCAGCTTCCGGCATGACCTTGGTGCCAATGTCTCTGCCATCCATTACTATTCCGCCTTCTTGTGCCATTATTTTTTGTTGAGCCACCAGAAAGCGACGCACTTCAGGAATTGTACTGACTGGGCTTACAAGGTTCTGGACTTGGATCGATCGTATTTTTTCAGAGACATCTTCCCCATTTAATAAAGTGATATTGCCATGACTGGTCCATTGGCAGGTGATATTGATTTGATTCAACATAGACTTCAATAGATTTAAAGCCTCTGGGCCTAATCCTTGACGAAGTGCATATAAAGTCACTGCTCGGTACATAGCGCCACTATCGATATAGTGATAACCTAGTTTTCGAGCCAAGGCCTGGGCTAAAGTACTTTTGCCACATGCGGAGAAACCATCGATGGCGATATTGATTTTATGAACCATAGGGCAGAAGATAAATTAAAAAAGGCTATATCGAAATATAGCCTTTAGATTATTTAATCTTAATGGGTCAATACCATAGTGAAGGACAATCAATATTCATCTTCATTGAATAAAAAATCATCTTTTCTAGGGTAGTCAGGCCATATATCTTCTATGTTTTCATAGATTTCGCCTTCATCTTCCATTTGTTGTAAGTTTTCGATGACTTCCAAAGGTGCACCTGATCGAATAGCAAAATCTATCAATTCATCTCGGGTAGCAGGCCAAGGAGCATCTTCAAGGTGGTGAGCTAATTCTAGCGTCCAGTACATAGGCTTGTATTTTTCTGTTTTAAACTATTAAACGAGTATAAGAGTTCCAAAAATTTCGCACAAATGTATCAAAGAAAAGTATTAAAATACAATATAATTTAAATCGCCTTGATCATAGTGAAGTTTACTACTTATTTCTGATCACTTAATACGATATAATTACATGATAAGCATGGCATCGCCATAACTAAAAAATCTATATTTTTTCTTCATTGCTTGTTCGTAAGCCTCCATGATGAGTTCTTGACCACCAAAAGCAGCTGCCATGATCAATAAACTGGATTTTGGAAGGTGAAAATTGGTGAGCATACAATTGGCGATACTGAAGTCATACGGAGGGAAAATAAATTTATTGGTCCACCCTTCTTGAGGTTTCATGAGGCCATGAGCGGATACTGCAGTTTCTATGGCACGCATAACGGTAGTACCGACGGCGCAGATTTTTTTATTATTTTCTTTGGCCAAGTTTACCGCTTTGACGGCTGATTCAGGAACTTTGAAATATTCTGCTTCCATCTTATGCTTAGAAAGGTCTTCTACATCTATACTTCTAAATGTACCAAGGCCTACGTGTAAGGTTACCTCAGCAAAATGAGTGCCTTTGATTTCTAAGCGCTTCATCATTTCTTTGGTAAAATGTAGTCCTGCGGTAGGAGCGGCTACCGCACCGATTTCTTTGGCGTAAACTGTTTGATACCGCTCTTCATCGAGCGCTTCAGCATTTCGTTTGATATATTTCGGAAGGGGAGTGTGGCCTAATATTTTCAATTGAGCTTGAAAATCATCATCGCTACCGTCATGGAAAAAGCGGATAGTCCTGCCTCGACTTGTAGTATTGTCAACTACTTCAGCGACCAGGATTTCATTGCCTTTTTTGTCATTGAAGTATAGCTTGTTCCCTACACGGATTTTTCTGGCTGGGTCTACTAATACATCCCAAAGATGAGCTTCCTTATTGAGTTCACGGAGCAAGAATACTTCAATCTTGGCGCCTGTTTTTTCTTTTTTGCCATACATTCTTGCAGGAAACACCTTAGTATTATTGAAAATGATAGTGTCTCCGTCACCAAATATGTTGAGTATATCTTTGAAAGATTTGTGTTCGATCTTGCCTGAATCGCGGTGTACGACCATCAGCTTACTGCCGTCTCTTTCTTTCGAAGGGTATTGGGCAATAGCATCTTTAGGTAGAGTAAAATTAAATTGAGAAAGTTTTGTACGCATTTTGTCTTTTTTTACGGAAAAAGGATCGCAAAGATACTAAAATGGATGCCTTAAATTCAAGTTTTTTACAAAATGATATGTGAATAATTTCTATATAATTCTTGGGCATGACCTTATCTGCAGATCTGTATTATAATGGGTTTAAAGGCTAAAATTCAGCTTTTGATCGAATGTTTTTGTGGAGGGGGTATAGTTTAGCCTATCTTTAGAGTTCTTACCGTTCCATACATGTTTTTAAGATTATTTTACGAAGGCATACTGCAATCCTTGGGTCAATTAGTCTCCAATAAACTGAGGACTTTCCTTTCTCTCCTCGGAATTACTATTGGAATATTTTGCATCATCGCCGTTTTATCTGCAGTAGATTCTTTGGAAGATAATATTAAAGGGAGTTTTGAAAAGCTAGGAAATGATGTACTTTATGTGACTAAAATGCCTTGGAATGAAGATCCAGATGAAAATTATTTTAAATATCTCCGGAGGCCTAATGCTACTTACAATGAATTGGAGATTGTAAAAACTAAAGTAAAAACAGCCTCTCTGGCTGCCTTACAGGTATTTATAGGGGGAACTAGCCTGAAATATAAATCCAACAGTATCAATGGGGCTTATGTGCTGGCAATAAGTTATGATTATAATGATATATTCAAGATAGAGTATGAAAATGGTCGATTTCTGACCCCATTTGAATATGAAGCTGGCGTGGATAAAGTGGTGATCGGTTCGGAATTGGCTTCTAACCTTTTTAATAGTCTAGACCCTATCGGTAAAAGTATTAAGATGAAGGATAGGTATATGGAGGTGGTAGGAGTCATCAAAAAATCTGGGAAGGACCTCATCAATCCTACAGATTTTGACCGAGCAGTATTGGTAGGGTATAATACAGCAAAAAAATTAGTGCCGGTAAGAAACAATAGGCTCTGGGGTACCAATCTGATGGTCAAAGCGGCAGTGGGTGCAGACCTCGAAGATTTGAAAGCTGAGGTGACCTCTGTGTTAAAAGCTTCAAGAAGGCAAAAACCATATGAAGCTGCAAATTTTTCAATAAATGAAATGTCTATTCTCACCAATATTTTGGATGATTTTTTTGGAGTGTTGAACCTGGTAGGGATTGTGATTGGGGCTTTTGCTATGTTAGTCGGCATGTTTAGTGTGGCCAATATCATGTTCGTCAGTGTCAAAGAGCGTA
>JAYSTG010000382.1:0-3619 GCA_043719965.1 Saprospiraceae bacterium
TGAACGATTTGCTGATTCATTCGATTTCCTCCTGAAATAAATGAATCAGGATGAGGAGCTACGAAATAGATCATATCGTATCGATATCTTCAGCATACGATGCCCAGGCGATATGAGATTCAGCCAATTCTATTTTAAGGTGCCCTTTAAATTTTAACGCAGCGTGTTTTGCGATTTTGTTATGAATATATTTTGCCATGTATTCAGTAGTAGTAATAGCTCCTTTTAATTCATCGATATCATCAAGATTCTTATAATTTAATGTCGAAGTGATTTCGCTCAATAGATTTGCAGCCAAGGCTATATCAATCACGACATTCATCTCATTTAAATCCGGTGCACTAAATGTGGCATCGATGACATAAGTCGCTCCATGCAATCGGCTAGCAATACCGAACCCCGGATGATTCAACGAATGTGCAATCATCACATGATCCCGAATTTTTACGCTATACATTTATTAATATTTTATGATGGTACTCAATGAAGATATTTCTCCAGCACGAATGTGATCAAAATAATCCACAGTTTGATTGAAAGGAATTTCGTGATCTAAATATAAGTCCCAAAAATTATCTTTCAGTATTTCTATGACGAGTTGTTTTCTTGACCAAGGGGATTGTTTATTGCGAAGATAAGCAGGTATATGAGACACCTGAGATGACCGTATGGTAAGTCTATTATAATGAAATAAGTGCCCCAAATGTAAGTTTATAGATTGATCTCCATACCAGCTCAGGTCAATGATTCGACCTTCAAGTTCCATCCGATGTATACAGGATTGTAAACCATTGCCGCTACCACTGCTGTGAAAAGCTAAAGTAAACTCTTGGCTAAGGTCTTCTGAATCTATCAAAGCAAAGCCTAATTTTTGGGCTAGTGCTTTTCTCATGGGATTCAGCTCTAGTATTTTGATGTTCTGATATCCATGTAGCGCAAGCCACCCTGCTGTAAGTGCGCCGATCAAGCCGAACCCAACAATCAAAATACGATCCTTTTTTTTAGGTTTTGCATCCCAGTACGCATTACAAGCGGTTTCTAGATTGCTGATTAAAGTGCCTCGCTTATAGGGTATGTCATATGGTAATAAAGTAAGGTCATAAGGATCCACCACTATATGATCCTGATGTGGATGCATCGTGTGACATACTTCTCCATCTTCTGTGATGGCTATCAGTGAATATCCATAGAGGACAGGAAATCCAAAATCGCCTTGCATATAAGGTACACGCATCTCCTGATACAATGAAACAGGCACTTTTCCAGTGCTCACTATTCGCTCTGTACCCAGACTAATGAGTGAAAACAAAGACTTCAGACTTATCTTATCCGAAGTAACATTCAAAAATGAAGCTCTGATTTCAGATCGATGGGCATCCAGATGCCATAGACTTCGTACAAGCATCCTTCCTTCTGATTACTTGAGATCTAGTAAATGGCCCATAATATTTTTCTTGGTCTCCAAATATTTCTTGTTGGATTTTAAAGGAGTGATTTCTAGAGGAATTCGATTTACCAGTTGAATAGGGCTATTATCGAACACTTTTATTTTCTCAGGGTTGTTCGTCAATAAATTGATTAGCAGTATATCCAAGTCTTTTAAAATAAAAAGTGCTTCTTTATAAGATCGTTCATCGACTTTAAACCCCAGATGTGTATTGGCTGCTGCGGTATCTATACCTTGATCTTGCAATCGATATGCTTTGAGTTTATTGATGATACCTATTCCTCGACCTTCCTGTCGTAAATACAATAATATACCGCCTTTTTTACCTATCAGTTCTAATGATTTCATCAATTGAGGTCCGCAATCACATCGTTGGGACCCAAAAATATCTCCTGTTAGACATTCTGAGTGTATACGTGTCAATACCGGGCTTTTTCGATCTATAGGTTCTTTGATCAAAGCAAGATGCGGAATCAATTCATTTTTATTTTCTGCATAGGCTATAAGCTTGAACTCACCATATGGGGTAGGAATAGAGCTCTCAACTATATTTTTCAACATAAATACAAATTTAAGGAATAATCGCCCTAAGCTGGTATTACCTTTATTGATCAAATAATCTTAACGCTTAGACTTGAGAGTTGTAAGAAGCCACAGGAGGACAAGTACAGATCAAATTACGATCACCAAAAGCATTATTCACTCGTCCTACGGTTGGCCAGATCTTAGTGGTCCTCAAATAATCTAAAGGAAAAGCCGCTTTAGACCTTGAATAACTTTTTGACCATTGATCACCAGAGACCAATTGGTTGGTATGAGGTGCATTTTTCAATACATTATCTACAGGGTCAGCTTCTCCCCTTGCAATCTCGTCGATTTCATTTTTTATCTGAATAAGGGCTTCACAAAATTTATCTAATTCAGATTTATTTTCAGATTCAGTAGGTTCAACCATGATTGTACCTGCAACAGGGAAAGAGACCGTCGGCGCATGGAATCCATAATCCATCAATCGCTTCGCAACATCTTCCGCGGTAATACCGATTCCCTTGAAAGGTCTCAAATCCAAGATCAACTCATGGGCAGCTCTACCCTGCTCTCCACTATACAGCACTTGATACGAATCTTGCAATCTTGCTTTGATATAATTAGCATTGAGGATAGCGTGTTTGGAGGCTTGCTTTACACCTTCTTTCCCCAACATCAATATATATCCATAGGAGATCAATAATATACTTGCGCTCCCCCAGGGACCTGTACTCACCGCATGAATGGATTGAGGGCCTCCCAAGTCTACCATACTATGGCCTGGTAAGAATGGCGCTAATTTTTCATTTACACATATGGGTCCCATGCCAGGTCCTCCGCCACCATGTGGTATTGCAAAAGTCTTATGTAAATTAAGATGACAAACATCTGCATGGATGAGGCCTGGACTTGTAAGCCCTACTTGAGCATTCATATTAGCGCCGTCCATATAGACTAAACCTCCTCGATCATGGATAATTTTACATATTTCCTTAATTTTAGTCTCAAATACACCATGAGTAGATGGGTAGGTAACCATGAGACAAGAGAGTTGATCGGAATGCAAATCAGCTAATCGAGTAAGGTCCTCGAGATCGATATTGCCTTTATCGTCCGTCTTGGTAACCACTACTTTCATACCGGCCATGACGGCACTGGCAGGATTGGTACCATGTGCACTTTCTGGGATGAGCGCGACCGTACGGTATTGTTGTTTATGAAATTCATGATAAGCAGCAATACTGAGCAGTCCGGCATATTCACCTTGAGCACCACTATTAGGTTGGAGCGAACAAGCTTTCATACCTGTGATGGTACAAAGCCATTTTTCCAATTGATCGAAAATATATCGATATCCATCCGTCTGATCGGCAGGAGCAAATGGATGGATCGATGAAAATCCCTCCAATGAAACCGGTAATAATTCTGATACAGCGTTAAGCTTCATTGTACAAGAGCCTAAGGAAATCATCGAGTGAACCAATGAAATATCTTTATTTTCAAGATTTTTAATATACCGCATCAATGCTGTTTCTGATCGATGACTATTAAAAATCGGGTGACTGAGATAAGCTGAGGTTCTTACTAACTGAGATGGAATATGATCTTTGATGACTTCAAGATTCCTGGGTAATTCAAATATAT
>JAYSTG010000383.1:0-3613 GCA_043719965.1 Saprospiraceae bacterium
GGATCAATTGAATGTAAGGGATAACTTTAAATGAACTATGTTTAACGAGGCAATTTAGAAGTTTGTCTTCAGTCCAATGTTAAATGCTTGCGGCATACCTGGTCTCAAACCTGCCGGTCTTCTTGCTACTACGTATACTTCGTTTGTTAAGTTAGTGGCGTTTGCGAATAGGGATATATTTTTGTGCATTAAATAACTTACGCTTGCATCAATAACAAAATAAGAATCGGTTTTTTCATTGACTGGTATTTTACCCTTCCCGGGTAAAGTTCGCATTTCATCTATGTATCTTCCATTAATATTGATGTCGAAATTTTTGTGTTCCAATCCAAGAATAAAGGTGAATTGGTTATTGGCAAGATAGGGAAATTGATCTCCAGCAGCCACAGTTCCCCAATCTTCAAACGTGCTGATAAAAGAGTTTTGAAAAACAGCATCGGTATAGGTATATACTATTGAAATGGGCAAGCTGAAAGCAGTTAGCTTTCGGACGGATAAAAGGTCATAGGTAAGTTGCAATTCAAGTCCTTTTGTTTGCACTTCTCCAGCGTTGAATAAATCACCTGTGCCACCGCCGCCAGACGCTGCAAGGTCGGATCCTAACAAATTGCTATAATCATTGTAAAAAAACACCACTTGTCCTGAAAGAGCGTTTTTAGAATATCTTATACCTAATTCGTAGTTCACACTTTCTTCGGGCACTGTTTCGTCTTTTGGTCCGGGAGGAGAAAATCCTTTATGAAGGCCTGCAAAAGCGCTTAGATATTTTGTAAATTGATAGTCAAGACCAATTCCGGGAATGAACACCTCAACTTGATTGTTACTCTCTTTCAATGCTATTCCTGCTCTTTGTGCATCGCTTTTACCGTAATCCTTTTCGTTAAGTGTTAAATTTTCATATCGTATACCTGGAACTACGGTGATTTTTTTATATTTTATTGCATTTTGCAGATAGGTTGCAATTGCATCGGCTGATTTTATACGGTTGCTTTCGGTGCCAGGTGTTCCTGATTTAGTTAGTTGCATTACACCTTTGTTCATTGAGTATTCATCGTCCCATTGAAAACGGTCAACCTCATCCTGATGATTACGAAATCCTACGTTAATATCATGAGAAATTGCCCGTGTTTTAAATTTAAAACCCAAAACTGTTTGCAACCCTTGCGCATAATATGACCTGTTATTTGCCCGCACAAAAAGTGCATTGGAATTAGTGCTGGTTGCCCCCGTAAGAATATCGTAAGCGTCATGGAAACCAGTTGGATTTTCGAGCAGGCTTCCTATACTGTTTTTTTTGCCTGTTTTATCTTTTACATTGTCGAGTTTATACCAATTTCTTGTAAAGTCCGAGAGATATGCCGTAGTGGTAATGTTAAGCATTTTTGAAACCTTCAATCGATATGTTGCTGAAAATTGAGATTGCGTGGTTTTCATAAGGTCTTTTTGAGACGCAGAATATCTACGGTAAGGGTTTATATTAAAATCGTTTTCAGATAAACCCAGATATGTTTCATTAGATGTTTCAGTTGTTTGACCTATTTTAAATGTAAGAGATTGATAATTTTTTGCATCTGGATTGGTATTAATTTGCAATTTTGTGAGGTAATCTTTTTTATCAAAGCCTGTATTTCCGCCTCCGTCCAACTGTTTAAATCCATCCGAACCGAATTGAAATGTTTCAACCAAATAGGCAACGTTTTTGTGCGAATTGCCCACAAAAGCATGAAGGTTTCTGCATCCAAAACTCCCTCCTAAAAGATTAACCCTACCGGAAAATTCATTTGGAATTTGGGTTGATATGAGATTGATTGCTCCACCAGTTGTGAAGGGTCCATATTTTATCTGGCTGCTACCTTTTAGAATTTCTATTCCCTGCATTCTGCCAATGGTCGGGAAATAGTAGGCAGCAGGGTCTGCATAAGGTGCGGGAGCCATTAGCACACCATCCTCCATGATGGTTATTTTGGAGCTTCGTTCAACTCCTGTTCCTCTTAGACCTATGTTCGGGCGAAGACCAAAACCATCTTCTTCCTGCATATTAACTCCCGGCACCGCCCTTAAAACACGATTGATATCGGTATAACCGAATTTTTGAATTTCCTTTGGAGATATGTAATGTGCTGAACCTGCGATGTCTTTAAGTCCAGTATTACCCTTTGTCATGATGACAACTTCGCCAAGAGCTGATACACTTTCAATTATACTAAAATCTGCTCTTAGTGCTTCATTTGCTTGTATGGTAATTTCCCTTTTGATGGTGTTATAACCAATACTGGAGATTACCAATACGTAATTACCGGCAGGCACATTTTTAATTACATAATTACCGTTTCCGTTGGTAGTTGCCCCATATTTTGTTTTTTCGATATATGTAGCAATACCTGAAATAACGTTAATGCTATCTGACTGAGTTATTTTTCCCTCTATACTCCCGCTTTGAGCCATTGTGTATGAAGGCATTATAACTGTAAAGAGGGCAAGTAATGAATATTTCATTTCTGCTGGCATTTTTTATTCATGCAAAGAACGGCATAAGAAAAAAAACTTTCGTTATTCAAAAAGGAAATTCTGTAACCGAAAGCGGAAATTTAATTTTGTTGTACCTCGCTTGGGAATACTCCTGCGTATTTCTTGAAAGCAGTACTGAAATTACTTACACTTGAAAACCCAATTTTGTCTGCAACTTGAGAAACAGAAAAGTGAGTTGTTAAAAGAAGCATTTTTGCTTTCAACATTCTTTGCTCTTGAATAAAATCATAAACTGTTTTTCCGAATAATTCTTTAAAACCCTTTTTGAGATAACATTGATTAATTGAGATTTGCATAGAGAGTTCGGGAATTGTTGGCGGATTATTGAGGCGGTTCAAAATGATTTCTTTTGCTTTTAGAATTTTCTCCTTCTCAATTGGCTTTGTGAGGAACTTACATGATCCACATTCAATCTTATTTGCAGTGCAACACTTATGAAAACAGAGCAGAAGAGAAAGTGCTTTACTTTCTAAAAACATATTCCTAAAAGCACCCCTCAATTTACAGTTTAAAATGTCATGCAAAATCATTTGGGTATTGCAACAAATGTCATGCTGAAGATTGTCGGGAAACTGATTGATATCAAAGTCTGAGGAAAAAGTTTTCAAATAGCTATGATGAAAAGTAAATATAATGTCGTGTGAAATGTAAGTGTCGGTAAAAGTCAAACTACAATCAAGTTCCGAAAACTCGCAAGTCAAAGCAATGCTAGAATTATGACTGGTCAAAAAGGAGTTGTTTTCACGCTTAATGAAATGTGTCTTGATTGAATATTGCAGTCCTTCTTTAATTCTTTCTATTGTTGTCATCTTGTAAAGTTAAAATTTTGTTCTTAAGTTATGGTTTAAGTTTTTCAAGTATTGGATATCAATAGCTTTCTCATGAGGGTGGATGTCGGGGTTTTATCCCAGACTATGAATACTTACTAATTTTTAAATTCTAGGTATATCTTTTAATCGTTTGAATTCTTTTTGAGTTTATGTTTTCTATAAATCCTATACATTTTGATCCCAGGTACAATAAGAATAAACAATACCAAAATTCCTACTAATACCCACAACAAGCTGAATATACTTTTCAATAC